>CAZTXH010000067.1:0-9275 GCA_964617415.1 uncultured Rikenellaceae bacterium
CTCCTGCATTCCGAAGCATTGATAAAGAGTGGTAAAAACGTGCAGGCAATTGAACTGCTTTCATCTGGCATACAGGAAAAAAATGACAGCAGGTTATATGTCAAAAGGGCAGAGGCATATATTGAAGAGGGAGATTATCAGAATGCCATAAGAGATTACAACGCTGCAAACTCAATTGTACAATATTCAGGAGACTATGGATTATCAAGGATTTATGCAATGAAAGGTGATGCCGGTACTTCTTTGTATCACCTTGAAAGGAATATTGAATCACCATTCAGGAAAAGTGAAAAAGAAATATTGCTGGATCCTGCTTTTGGACTCATAGAAAACAGTCCGGAATGGCGTCAATTCTGGAAGAAAGAGTGGTATTCTGATCTTGAAACCGGTGTTTCAGAAATTGAATACTATCTTTCAACCGGTATGAATGATGAGGCTGTTAAAAGGCTGTCAAAACTTGAATCTCAATACAATAATAATAATGAAGTATTATACGCCAGGGCTTTGTTTAATCAGTCTTCCGGTAATCCCACCGGAGCAATACGGATTCTTACAGAGGTTATAAATTCAAATCCGGATAATGAGAAATATATGAGGCTGTTAGCTAAAGCTCAGATTGCAGGATCAAATTATGCAGGTGCATCAGTTACTTATTCTAAGCTTATTAAACTTGAGATACTGGATGCTGATCTGCTTATTCACAGGGCAGAGTGTTATAGCAAGACAGGGGAAACAAACAAAGCTATGGATGATATTGAAAAATTCCTGACGCTCTATCCTCAGGATAAAAAAGGTTTAAGTATGGCAGGTAAAATAAAATCAGCTTCAGGTAATTATCTGGAAGCTCTTGAATATTTCTCCAAGAATCTCAGGTACCACCCAAATGATCCGGAATGTTATATCGACAGGGCTGATGCATACCTGTTATCACGTTCGTGGGACTGGGCAATGAAGGATTACAGTATGTCGCTCGATCTTGATCCTTCAAACTCAGAAGCCTGGCTTAATAAAGGTATTTCATTGCTAAACTCAGGTAAAAAGGAGGATGCATGTCACGATTTCAGGAAATCATTTAACCTGGGTAATAGAAAAGCAACTAAATATTTAAGCAAACATTGTATTGAATAAATTCCGGTACACGGTATTGCACCTTGAACCTTGAACCATTTATCTTATGTGTTTCTTAATCCTTTCGAAAAGGTCGTGCGGCTTGAATGGTTTAAGTATATAGTCGTTGATCTTAAGTTCATCGATCTTGTCGTGTGTCTCCGACATTATTGCAGCAGTAAGAGCAACAATAGGGATGTCTTTAATTTTTGGATTCTCTGATTTCCTTATTATCCGGGTAGCTTCGATTCCATCCATCACCGGCATATGCAGATCCATGAGTATAAGGTCGAAATCCTCTTTCTCCAGAAGCTCAAGAGCCAGCTGCCCGTTTTCAGCAAGTGTCACTATAGCACCCCATCCTATAAGGAATTTGTTGGCTACAAAGAAGTTCATTTTATTATCTTCCGCAACTAGAATACGTTTACCCTCAAGACCTATGTAGGATTCTTTTACTTCTTCTTCCTTATATTGTTCTACTTTAGCAGGGAGTTCAAAAGTGATGTTAAATGTAAAGGTTGATCCTTCATCAGGTTCACTTTCCAGTTTTAATATACCGCCCTGTAATTCGACGAGTTTTTTTGTAATTGTAAGACCAAGGCCTGTTCCTCCAAAATATCTTGTGGTATCAGATGATGCCTGTGTAAAGCTATCAAAGATCGAGAAATGTCTTTCTTTGGGTATGCCTATGCCTGTATCAGTAACAGCAAATTCGATATTTACCTTGTTATTTTTCCTTTCCAATTCCCTGATAGTGATTGTTATACCTCCCTGTTTAGTAAATTTGAGTGCATTTGAAAGGAGATTTGACAATATCTGGTTGAGCCTGATTTGGTCGCCAATTACCTTTTCCGGAAGAGTACCTCCTTTTATGATCTCAAAATCAAGGTTTTTCGCCTTTGATCTGAATGAATATGATCTCATAATCTCCTCCATAAAGTCATTCAGGTTAAAAGCTATCTGTTCGAAGACTATTTTGCCCGATTCAATCTTATTATAATCAAGTACATCATTTACAAGAGTCAGGAGATGATTACCTGAAAATCTCAGTGTTTTAATATAATCCATTTGATCTTCACGTGGCTCACTTTGCAATAGGAGGTTGGTTATTCCAATAACCTCATTGAGAGGAGTCCTGATCTCATGGCTCATTGTCGACATGAAAAGCTGTTTGGATTGTGCCGCCTCTTCGGCTTTCTCACGGGCAGTTATCAGATTATCAAGCATCATCTTCCGCTGGATGGCAAGAGCTATTTGATTTGCAATAAAGTCAAGTACATAGAGGTCATCCTGGGAAAATTTATCTTCATTATTATAATCCTGGAGACACATTACACCAATAATATTATTATCCACTTTTAACGGGACTCCCATCCATACTTTGCAATCTGTACCAACCAGTTCGATATCGCCTGATTCTTCCAGTTCCTTAAGCTCTTTTTCTTTCAGTAGTACCGGCTTGTTATTTTTTATAACCCATCCTGTTATGGTCTTTTTCACAGGTATTTCCTGGAAACTGTCTTTTTCATCTGCAAAGAAAGGCAGGGACAGTGTCTCGGATTCCTTGTCATAGAGTGCGATAAAGAAATTATTAGTATCCCAGATCTTACTTAACTCATTTACTATAACAGGATATATGTCTTTGATATCCATTTGTTTAAGGGCTGCAGAAGATATGTTGTACAGTATCTCCTGGAGCAACATATTTTTCTTTAAGACAGTAATATCATGGTAAATACCAATTATAGCCACAGGTTCATCATTAACAATAATAGCTGTTCCGATGACTGAAACATCAATCCTGTTTCCATATTTGTCTTTTCTTACTGTCTGACTTACTACCTTGTTATTTTGAGATAGGATGTTGTCAATTCTTATTGCTTCGTTTTTCAGGTCATCAGGAACAACAAGATCATTAAGATTCTGATTTATGGCTTCTTCGCTGGTATATCCGAAAAGCTCCGTAAACTCTTTGTTAATTATTGAGATGTTGTCGTTGATATCAGTAATTACAATTGCTTCGGGAGCTGAATCTATAAGATGTTCAAGAAATGCTTTTTCCCTTACTATCTGGTCTTCATATTTTTTATATCTGCTCAAATTTAAAAGAGCACCCCTGTATCCTATTTTCTTGCCTTCATGAAATACTCCGTAAGAATGGGTTAGAATAGGTATCTTGGTACCATCATTTTTTGTTATTACGTATTCGTTACTTGGCATATCCGCTGTTGACTTTATTGAATCCAGATTTGCCATCATTTCCTTGTAGCTGTCAGGAAATAAATCTGAGACATATAATTGCTTTTTAAGATCCTCCCTGGTCAATCCGAAAAGATCCAATCCAATCTTATTCCCGTATGTTATCCGGCCATTAAGATCAAGTTCATAGGTTATTACAGGCATCATTTCTGCAAAGGTTTGGAACAGTTCAGCCTGTTTATCGATATCATCCCTTTTCTTTTGCTGGTGGCCAGGTTCCCAGGTAATCATAATATTACCAGTGGTAAGAATAAATGCCATATAATAGCCGTCGGAGTCGTCTCCTATTGGTGAAACAGCTAGTTTATGAGCTTCACCTGTAATATGGACATAGTGCAATAATTCTACCAGCTTTTTCCGTTCTCCCAAAGGTGTTTCTTCGATGTTTTTTCCACATACTTCATTTTTATTAACAAATTCTACCTCTTCGGCTTTGCTGTTCATGTCGATAATATAGAATTTGTTATTCTCATCTATGCTGAAGAGGGTGAGATAACTGCTGATTGTATTAAAGATCTCTTCAAGTACAGAGCCCTGACTCTCCCGAATGGTAATATTCTTTTTGGTACTGATAGGAGAATAGACCGTCATAAGATATTTTTCATTGTCGAGCAATATGGTATCAGCCGAGAATAGAAACGGTTTTTCTTCGCCGGATTTCGTTCTTAAGGTGATAGCCAGATCTTTTATTCTTTTAAGCTTCGAGATAGGTTTTATGTATTTGTTACTCTCCTCAATATCAACAAAGAGTCGTAGATCTTCAGGTGTATGTCCAATGATATGATTCTTTTTAAAACCAAGTATATCAAGGAAAGTATTATTAATATCTACGAATTTCCCGGTTTTCAGTGATGTGAGAGCCATTGGATTAGGTGCTGAATAAAAAGCCTTGAAGATCAAATCAGTGGAAGTAACTTTTTTGTTTTTTATTTTTGAACGAAGCTTCTTAAGCTCACTCTCAAGATTCTTATTAACCTCGGCTAACTTCTTGTATTTTTCTTTATAGTCCATCGGAGATAACTTCTAAGCTCAGGTGCAAAAATAACAAAAATGAACTGTATTATTTATCTTTTAAAGCAAATCGATATTTACTTTAAACGTTGTGTTGCTTTTTAGTCAGTTTGGTATAATATTTACAATAATTGGCTATTCCACACTCACTACAAAGAGGATTTCTGGCTTTACAGATATACCTGCCATGCAATAAAAGCCAGTGATGAGCTTTATGAATAAGATCGGGGGGTATATATTTTATTAACTGCTCTTCAGCATGTCGTGGTGTTTTGGCGTTTATGGTAAGTCCTAATCTGCCTGAAACTCTGAAAACATGTGTGTCTACTGCCAGTAAGGGTTTCCGGTACACTACTGATGCAATTACATGGGATGTTTTTCGACCTACTCCTGGCAGTTTCTGAAGCAGAAGGGGATCGGACGGGACTTTGCCTTTAAACTCCTTTGAAAGCATTTTAGACATTCCTGAGAGATGTTTTGCCTTGTTATTGGGATATGAGCATGATTTTATATATTCATATATCTCTTCCTGACTGGCTTTAGCCATCGATTCTGCATCAGGGAATCTCTTTAAAAGTGCAGGAGTGATCATATTAACCCTTTTATCGGTACATTGTGCCGAGAGAATAACCGCCACAATCAACTGAAAGGGATCCCTGTAAGTCAGTTCCGTTTCAGCAACAGACATGTTCTGATGGAAGTATTCAATTATTAGTTTATATCTTTCCTGTATAGTCATTTCTGTGATTCCGCGTGATAGGGCAGGAAAGTTAAGGATTTTTATCTTTGCATTAATAATTAAGTAGAATGAGAATCGTTATTATCACTTAGCCAGTTGATTCTTTCCGGAGATTTCATAGCTTTACCTGATTTTATATAGACCATTGGAAAGGATAGTTGTAAATACTAAGGGTGTGGTATCCGAGATTATTATCGGTGCAGACTGGAAAGAAAATATGCCTCTCTTACCAGTTGAGGGTACAGTAATACTTACTGACAGTAATGTAAATCGTATTTATGGCAGGCAGTTCCCCGGATATCCTGTTCTTGAGATCGAACCTGGAGAGGAGAGTAAGTGTCTGAGGGAAATAGAAAGGTTGTCAGAAGAACTATTAAAGGCAGGAATCGGACGTTCAGGATTTATTATGGCAATAGGTGGCGGTGTTGTTTGTGACATTGTGGGATTTCTTTCTTCTATATTCATGCGCGGGATAAGATGCGGGTATGTTTCAACAAGTCTCCTGTCTCAGGTTGATGCCAGTACCGGAGGAAAGACAGGAGTCAACCTGGGAAAAATCAAGAATGTGATAGGCAGTTTCAGACAACCTGAATTTGTGATATGCGACACTAATATGTTACAGACACTTCCTGATGAAGAATATTTTTCAGGTCTGGCTGAACTGGTAAAAACAGGTCTGATAGGAGATTCTTCAATTATTGATATTCTGGAAAATAACTACTCCGGGGTTATCGAAAGAGATGAAGAGGTCCTTTCAGATCTTGTCGCACGTGCAGTTAAATATAAAGCATCAATAGTATCGCAGGACGAGAAGGAGAGCAACATAAGACGCATTCTTAATTTTGGTCATACATTCGGACACGCCCTGGAGCTGCATGAATCAATAAAACATGGCTTTGCAGTGGCATCAGGGATGGAAATGGCTACTGTTTTTTCTAACTTAAAAGGATTTATCAGCAGTGATAAAACCGGGAGAATAATTGATCTTCTCAATAAATATAAGCTCCTTAAGAAATATAATATGCCGGTCGAAAGAATAGAAGAGCTTACTACACATGATAAAAAGAGAAACGGCACCGATATATATTTTGTTTTCCTTGAAGGTATTGGTAAAGGACTTGTTAAGAAAGTACCACTTAAGGAAGTAATTGAATTTTACAGGCAATACAAAGAAAAATAAGCAACTATGAATTCATTTGGGGTAGTTTTCAAAGTATGTGTTTTTGGAGAATCACATGGAAGGGTAACAGGAGTTACTATTGACGGTTGTCCTCCGGGGATTGCCATTGAACCGGAAGATTTTATTCCCGACCTGAGCAGAAGAAAGAGCGGATCTGTCGGTACAACAAAAAGGCAGGAAAAGGATCTTCCTGAGATTCTCAGTGGTGTCTTCAATGGTTTTTCAACAGGAACCCCCATGACCATAGTCACCCGTAACAAGGATACTGATTCTACTGCTTATATTGAATTTGCTGATATTCCGCGTCCAGGTCATACAGATTTTACTGCAAATATCAAGTACTCAGGATATGGTGATATGCGTGGCAGCGGACATTTTTCAGGAAGGATAACCTGGGGGCTTGTTATTGCGGGTGTTATAGCAAAGAGAATATCCAGACAGATGGATATTTCTGCTAAACTCGTTTCAGCCGGAGGTTCCGAGGATATTGAAAGTGCTGTAAAAAAGGCACTTGCCAGAGAGGATACAATAGGCGGAATAATTGAATGCACTATAAAAAATCCGCCCCGGGGACTGGGAGAGCCATTTTTCTATTCCATCGAGTCGGCTTTAAGTCATATAGTATTCTCAATCCCTGCAATAAAAGGAATTGAGTTTGGATCCGGGTTTGCATCGGCTTCAATGACTGGATCTGAACATAATGATCCATTCATTGATGAAAGTGGAAAGACAGCCACAAATAATGCGGGGGGAATAAATGGTGGAATAAGCAACGGGAATGATATAGTATTCAGAGTAGCAGTAAAACCAACCTCATCAACTGGTATAGAGCAAAGAACCTTCAATTTCAAAAAGAAGATGATGCAAATCCTTAAAATAAAAGGAAGACATGATACATGTATAGCCCTGCGTATACCGGTTATTGTAGAATCAGTAGCTGCAATTGTTATTACAGACCTTATCATGATTGACCGTGGAATTTACGGGATCAGAGAATAATATGTCCTTATTCTTTGACTTTTTTGTGAACCTGAATTACCAGAGCTTCCCTGGTCAGTTTTGTGATCTTTACCCTGTTATCTATTCTGTCACCAATGATCCATACTATATTTCCTGCTGATTCCATTATGAGCTTCTTTTCTTTGTCAATAACAGAATACTTACAATCAATAAAAAAATCACTCAATTTTTTTTTCTGCTTCATGCCAAGGGGATAAAAATAATCCCCATGTTTCCATTTTCTTATTATAATCGGAAAGGAGACCTTTGATGAATCAAGGCAGGCAATCTCAGGATCATCGGGGATCGAGTAACTGCCTGATATTCTAACAAGACTGGCCGATAATATAAAGGGTAACTTTCTTAATTCAACTATGTTACTTATTTCAAAAGACTCATTTTCTTCATCTTTCAGCTCTGAAATTATTAATTCACCCCTGTTTTTCAAGATCATATGTGAGACGGTATAAATACGTCTACCAGTATCACCTTCAATAATATTATAAAGGTCATTCAGGGTGGTGTCCGTTATACCAAATGGTTTAAGGAGCTCATAGATGAGTGTTTTGTTATTATAATAAGGCTCCAGTAATTTAATATCCATGACTATTCTATTATCTTTCTCACAGATTATTCTTTGTCGTATCTCATTTATAAAATAAGATACGATATCATTTATTCCTCTTAGCCTTATTGCTGTTTCATTCAGCGTAGCTTCAACAGAAGGATTTATATCTTTAAGAACAGGTATAACTTTATGTCTTATCTTATTGCGTGTATACTTCGTTTCTATATTAGATCTGTCTTCGCGGTAATTGATTTTGTTATTATTACAGTATGTTTCAATTTCATTTCTGGTAGCAAAAAGCAAAGGTCTGATTATTTTGCCGGATGATGGTTTCATCCCGGTGAGTCCTTTTATTCCTGTCCCTCTGGTAAGATTAATGAGCAAGGTCTCAATATTATCATTCAGGTTATGTGCAAGGGCTGTAACATTAAAACTTTTCTCATTCATGACATCTTCAAACCAGGCATATCTTAAATCCCTGGCGGCCATCTGGATTGATATTCTGTTTCTGGCAGCGTATTCCTTTGTGTCAAAGCGTTTTGAATAGAAAACTATATTATTTTTTTCAGCGAATTCCTTGACCAGCATTTCATCCATATCAGCCTCTTTACCACGAAGACAAAAGTTACAATGGGCTATACCTGTCACAATACCTGTCCTCACAAAAAGATCAGCCATTACCATTGAATCAATACCTCCACTAAGGGCCATAAGTACTCTGTCACCTTTTTTAACTAATCTGTTTTCTTTAATATATGTTACAAAATCTTTTAGCATGGATTTTCATGTTGGTAATTACTTGTATGTTAACAGAGAAGGGGGACCTGGCTCGAAATTATCAGGTCTTAACAACTGTTCTCCGGAAACCAGGATATAATTGACCCTGGAATAATCAGGCAGGTTTGGAAAATATCCAAGCCTGATTTGTAATGTATTAAAAACAAGATTATCATTACGTATCCTAACGCCCAGCCCTACACTGGATAATACTTCTCCCTGTTGTACAAACTCGTTAGTCCCGAACAGGAATCCAAGATCTGCAAATCCATAGAAAGCAAATTTAAATCCATAGAAATTTGCAGGACTAAAGAGAACAGACTCAAGGTTTATTGCCAGTCGTTGTCTGCCACCCACAGTATCATTTTTAAAACCTGAGAAACCATCTTCACGGATAAATGAGAGAAATTCATCGGAGTACCTGTCAAATCCTCTTGTATAATCGACTTTAACAAAATTCCTGATCCTGTATCTGCCGAGGTAAAAAAGGTTTGATATAAAATCTGTTTTCAATGAAAAGATACCCTGTTCGGTCTGGCCTTCATTGATAAAAGTGGCTATACATGCTGAGCTATGGAAGTACCCGATACTTTTTATCGATTCACCCAGCGCCACCTTGGCTCCTAAGTATATTC
>CAZTXH010000068.1:0-9138 GCA_964617415.1 uncultured Rikenellaceae bacterium
AGAATATACTGTTGACGTAAGTAAACCTGAAGGAAGCAGGATAATCATAAATTCTTTCACTGATGGAAGACCCTTTGAGATGCAAAAAAATTATAAAGTAGCTATAAATTCATACCGTGGTAGTGGCGGTGGAGGACATCTTACTTCAGGTGCCGGAATAAATCAGGCAAAACTGCGTGAAAGGGTGATTACCTCAACGGAACGAGACCTGAGATATTATATTCTTAATACAATAGAAAAAGATAAAACTATAAGCCCGGAACCATTGAATAACTGGAAGATAATACCTGAAAAATGGGTGAATGTCAGGATCCCTGAAGAAAAAATCCTTCTGTTTGGCACAACTAAATGAGTATATTTGTTTTTATTATATTTAAGAGTATTAAAGATTAATATATTTCGATATGAAGACAAAACTGATAAATCTGTTATTAATTTTAGTATTGGCCTCAATAGGCACTATTATTTCAACAGATGAAAGCTATGCAGGTCCGCCAAAAAGGCCAAAGAATATAATTTTACTTATTGGTGATGGAATGGGTGATGCACATGTTTATGCTGCTATGTCCGTAAGCCAACAGCAGCTTAATATGGAACAGTTCCCTTTTTCAGGATTCATTATTACCAGGGCGGCTGATAACTATGTTACTGATTCAGGTGCAGGAGGGACTGCTATCTCGTGTGGAGTTAAGACAAATAATGGGATGATAGGCGTAACTCCTGATTCAACTGCGGTACCATCAATTATCGATATTGTACATGAGCATGGATTGTCAACAGGTGTGGTTAGCACAAGTTCTGTTACCCATGCAACTCCGGCATCATTTGTTGCACATAACGTGAGCCGTAATAATTATGAGGCTATTGCTGATGATTATTTAAAAGGAACAATAGATGTATTTATCGGAGGAGGGGAAAATCATTTTAATAAAAGACGGGACGAGAAGGATCTTACTGTAGATCTTGAAGCCCAGGGTTTTGACGTTGTTTATACTCTTGATGATATGTGGGCATCAAACTCAGATAAGATTGCTGGATTACTGGCAAAGGTACATATGCCAACAGTCCAGGACGGAAGACAAGGGGTATTGGAAGCAATGACAAGTAAAGCAATTCAAACATTGAGCAAAGACAGAGATGGATTTTTTCTCATGGTTGAAGGATCACAGATAGATTGGGGAGGTCATGCTAATGATGCAAATTATACTTTAACTGAGACACTTGATTTTGATCAGGCCGTGGGCGCTGCACTAGAATTTGCCAGAATGGACGGTAGAACACTGGTTATTGTTACTGCCGATCATGAAACAGGTGGCCTGACAATTCCCGCAGGAGATCTAAATGAAGGAACAATTACCATTAAATTTTCAACTCCCAATCATTCGGCGATTATGGTGCCAGTATTCTCATATGGACCCGGTGCAGAAAAGTTCTCGGGAATAAATGAAAATACATTTTTCCTTGATCAGTTTTTAAAACTGCTGAAAATCAGGAGATAAAATATTTATAGTGGAAGTTACGTTATTTTGATGGAGATATATATATGTCTCTGCAAAAGACATGATAAAAAGAACAGGTCAGACGACAGAGGGGAAAAAACTACCGCTTGCAGAAGATTTTTTTTCAATCCAGGGCGAAGGATTTCATACAGGAAAAGCTGCATATTTCGTACGGCTTGGTGGTTGTGATATTGGCTGCAGCTGGTGTGATTCACCTGATACATGGGATTCTGAAAAGTTTCCTCTGACAAATACAGATGATATTGTTGAACGAATTATCAACTCAGGATCAAATTCTGTTGTCATAACCGGAGGGGAACCACTTATGTGGAACCTCGATTATCTATGTTCTCTGTTGATAAAAAATAAGATTCTTGCTTATCTTGAAACATCCGGTGTACACCAACTTACAGGAAAATGGCATTGGATTTGCCTCTCTCCGAAAAGAAATAAGGAACCGGTTCCTGAAATATGTAAACTGGCAGATGAGCTGAAAGTTATTATACAGAAAAAAATTGATTTTGAATGGGCTGAAAAAATTCGTGGTAAGGTTAATCAAAATTGTAGACTTTTTCTTCAACCCGAATGGAATAATTTTGAAAAAATAATACCTGAAGTTGTTGATTATGTAAAAGATAATAGTATCTGGAGAATATCACTACAGGCTCATAAATATATGAATATACCTTAAAATGATACGGTATCTGATAATATCTGCTCTGTTTTTAATTCTAACCTCCTGCTCAATTGTCAGGAATAGTTATTCGCAGGGTCTTCATACAGCATCAAATAAAGCGGTTAAGGCTTATAATGAAGGTGTTAAAGCATATGATTATATTGATCTTAAAAAAGCCGAATCGAAATTTAAATCTGCTATTGAAATAGATGCTAATTTCTATGAAGCCTATGTTATGCTGGGAGAGTTATATACAAAAATGGGTGATTATCATCAGGCTGCTGAAAACTATCGACTTGCAGTTGAAATAGATTCAATACGTTATAAACCTATTTTCTTTGTGCTTGCCAACGCTGAGATGAAAACCGGTGATTATACAAATGCTCTGGTCCATTATAAAAGTTATTTACATAATAATGACTCCGGGAAAAACAGGGCACTTGCTATAAAGAATATCCGTAACTGTGAGTTTGCCATAGAAGCAATGAAGAACCCGGTATCATTCAGCCCACAAAGTATTGGGCCTTCTATTAATACTACTGATGATGAATACTGGCCTTCCATAACTGCTGATGGTCAGACAATGATGTTTACCAGGCAATTAGTCAAGAGACAAACTGGTGATCCATATAAGAGAGAATTACTTCAGGAAGATTTTTATATAAGTTTCCTTACTGATGAAGGCTGGGGTACTTCTATAGATGCGGGAATGCCTTTAAATACCAGTTCAAATGAGGGTGCACAGACACTCTCATCAAATGGAAGCTACATGTATTTCACCGCTTGTGGACGCAGAGATGGTTTGGGTAGCTGTGATATATATTTCTCAGCTTTACGAAAGGGTGAATGGACCGCTCCCTATAATCTGGGTTCACCTGTTAATGGCCCTTCATGGGAATCCACTCCGTCAATAAATGCTGAAGGTAATATGCTTTTTTTCTCCAGTAACAGGGCAGGAGGATATGGAAGAAGAGACCTCTGGTATTCTGTTATTAAGGAAAATGGAACCTGGACAAATCCGGTAAACCTGGGTGAAATAATTAATAGTGATGGTGATGAGATGTCACCATTCATTCATTTTGATGGAAGAACATTATATTTTGCATCCAATGGTCACCCGGGGATGGGTGGTTTTGATATCTATTATTCAAAGATGAATGATGATACCACATGGACAAAACCTAAAAACCTTGGATATCCTATTAATACGTTCAATGATGACATGGGACTTGTAATTGAGTCAGGAGGACAAAAAGCATACTTCTCATCAAAAAGAGACAATGTTACAGGAAAAGATATATTCTTCTTTGATCTGGATGAATCGCTTCGTCCTAATCCGGTTTCCTACCTGAAAGGAAAGGTATCTGATAAAGAAACAGGAAAACTTCTCCAGGCAAATTATGAACTTATCAATCTCACTACAAACAGGATAACAGCAAGAAATAAGACTGACGAATATGGCAATTTCCTTGTCTGCCTGCCATCAGGCAATAATTATGGAATAAATGTTTCCAAACCCGGATATCTTTTCTATTCAGAAAATTTCATGTTCGAAGGTGAACATTCTGTATATAAACCCTTTATCAAAAGAATTACCTTAAGTCCTGCAAAAGTGGGAGAAAAGGTAACACTTACAAACGTTTTCTATGAATGGGATTCATGGGAATTAAAAGAGGAGTCAATGAAGGAACTGGATAATCTTGCAGATCTTATTACATATAATTCAGATGTAATTGTTGAGATTGGAGGATATACTGATTCTACAGGAACTGACGAATATAACCTCACACTTTCTGAAAAACGGGCTCTATCAGTAGTTAATTATCTTGTAGATAAAGGAATATCTCAAGACAGACTTAAATATAAAGGATACGGCAATTCTTCTCCAATAGGCGACAATTTAACTTCAGAGGGAAGGCAACTAAATAGAAGAACCGAAGCAAGAATTGTGGGTATGAAAAAATAAATAGCCGCCTGTATCTCAGGCGGCCACTAAATCTCATGCTTAATTGCAGGCAGATATTGTCACAAAAAAGTATCAGATTGAGATCACGGTATTGACAAGATTATTTATGTTGATATCTGAGCTTTCGGCTGTTTTGGCCGGTATGGAAAAATAAATGCCTGATCCGGTAATTCCGTTGCATTCTATCCATACTTTTCCACCCAGCATAATGATTAGTTTTTTGGTCAGGGTTAGATTTATCGCTGAAATTGTATCATTGTATCTAGTCAGCGAGTCGTTTAAATCCTCTGTATGAAGAAATTCTTTGCATTTGAAATAACCCTGACCGGAATCAATTACATAAAATGTTATTTTATTATCCCTGAAGTAGTAGCCAATCTTAATATAGCCTGAATTAGTATTTCTTATTGCATTCTGAAAAAGGTTGCGAACTACCCTGAATACCCTGTCAGAATCAATAAAAACATATGTTTTCTCATCAATATTTTTATCAGTAATAAATGTCAGATCTTTATAGATCTCTTTATTAAGTGAAAGCCTGAATTCTGAATACTGCTCTTCCAGAAGATTACTTAGTTTACAGATCTTTACGTTTGTTTTTGAATTTCCTGTTTCAATTATTGCTGAATCCAGGAAATTATCAAACAGGTTTATGAGTTGCTCGCACGATACAAGGATTTGGTCGCTGAACTCTTCTCGTTCATTTTTGTTGCAACCATTTCTGTTCATGAGAAATGAAAGAGAGACTATTGCATTCATATGTGTTCTCATTTCATGAGACATACCTTGTAGCAGTGAGGGACATTTTATAATATTAGTCAATGAATTCAAATCATGTAATCCGTCACATTGTTCTATGTTCTTATCAATAGCCATTCAGTGAAAACTAATTATTTCATCTTTCTCAGGATCCGTGAAGCATCCTTTTTATATATACTCTCAGAATTTTTTATCTGATTCAGTTCATCAGCAGCTTTTTCCAGTTCTCCCGTTTGAAGATAACAGAGCGCAAGATACCATTTTGCATCCTCCAGAAACAGATTGTCATCATTGTCGAGAACCTCTCTAAAAGAATATTTTGCTTCCGGATAATTTTTGATTTCAAAATTGGAGACTCCATATAACATGACCGATTCCATATATTTGGAATCACCAGATAGTACTTTTTTGAAATAAAGGGCAGCATTTTTGTAATCACGGATATTGTAATATTCAATTGCCGTTGAATAATCAGAATTCAAAATGGCTTGTTGAGACCTTGAGGGTGTTGTAACCTCATACGATTCATAGAACTGTTCGAGAATTTCATCACTGGTCAGGCTCCTGCCGTTAAAAATAAGAATGGCTCCAACCAGGATAAAACCGGCAATTATTGCAGTATAGCCCAACATAGCAGGCTTAATCCGTTTTTTAACAGGTTTTTGTGCTGCCCTTTTTCTTTCAATATTTGTGAGCTTGTTCCTTAACTGAATAACATTATGGTTTTGAAGAACCATATCGGCTTTTTTCCTTAATTCAACTTCTCTACGAAGCTCTTCATTGCCATCCATTTCTTTGCGAAACCATGTTAGTTCAGCTTCATTCATTTCACCGGAAATATACCTTTCGATGAAATATGAAAAGTCAATTGGCTTACTAAGATTTTCTTTCATTGCTTTATTTTTAAACTTATTAAATTAATAATTACTATTTCTATAATCATATACACATGTTTTTATAATATGCTGTATACCAGAGTTATATAGCATTGTATAAATACAATAAAAGTGTACCTATTCACACAGGGTTACATTATTAGTAACCACTCCCCACGATTTACCTGTTACCAGTTAAATCATTCCTGTTCAAATGCCAGAAATTATGTAATGTCAAACTTTAATAGGTGGAGGATTAGGTAATATTATAGGATCTCCTTCAGCATCTCCACCACGAACCTTAATCATTTCTTCATCTGAGAGTGCAAACTCAGCAAAAATCTCTTTCGTTTTTTTGTAATTCAGGGTTTTCATTGTCTTAAATTTTAAGTATTGAACTAATTCAGGGTATTTCAATACTACATGTCACAAACCCTTGATTTGTGACACAAAAATAGCAGAAAAAATTAAATATTTTTTCATTTGTGCAGATTATCAGTTAATTAGAAAACTAAAAAAATGAATAAAAAACATTAGTTTTATTGTTTCTATAGAGGTTTGTGAGTATATCTATGAAAAGTAGAAAAAACAGATCCAATTTATTTGCATTGTTCATTTTAATATCAGGGATAACATGCATATCGTCCGTCAAATCTATCCAGGAGAAACAACCTGTATCAATAGACGAGATAGGATCCACAGTTATTAACCTTTATATGGCAGGAGATACAGCCCGGCTAATATCGCTTTCAGATTCACTAATAAATAACCTGGATGCCAGTATGGTGGATAGCACAGAACTTGCTGAGATATATTATTATGCAGGTGTATGCAGGTTACTTGCTGGAAGATATAGACAGGCTATTCCGTGGTTAAATCTTATAGTAGATATTAAAAAAGAGCTGGAAATCATTGACGATCATTATGCTAAAGGTATTTATAACATTGGAGTGGCTTATAACTACCTTGGGGAATTTAATAAAGTAATCAATTTTATGGAGCAGTATATCGATATAGGTAAAAAACTATATGGATCTTATAGCCCCGAGATTGCAACAGCATATTCAAATATTATAGGAGCCTCTCTTGAAAATAAAGACTATGAGAATTTTCGAAAGTATACTTTTTTAACACTGGAGACACTAAATTATAATAAGAACATTTTAACTGAGGAAGAACTAAGCAATCTTTATATTAACATCGGAGCCGGCTATTCTCGTCTATATGATTATGCAAAAGCAAGAATATATTTCGAAGAGGCTGAATCGATCCTTAATAAAGATAATGTTTCACATGATCAGAATTATGTAAATCTGATAAATAGCCTCGCAATAACATATGGAAAACTTGGCCTGAAGGAAAAAGAAGCAGAATATTTTGAAAAAGGAATAGAAATAGCAGAAACCGGTAATTCCTATCTGGCATATAATATGATTAACAGTTATGCAATTGAGTTGGGAAATTCAGGAAAGATATCCAGGGGAGAAGAATTGCTTTCGGACCTGCTTGAGAGAGCCAGGACTCTTTTTGGTACTGATTCAAGGTTTTATTGTGAAGTGCTCAAGAATTATGCTGAATATCTTAGAAATTACCGGCATGATTACCAGAACTCAATTAAATATTACACGCTTTGTTTCGATTACCTTGACCAGCATGATGAGGTTATCTTAAAAGATCAAGTATACACTGGTTATGCAATGGTGCTGTCAGCAATAGGCGAAACACAAAAAGCATTGAAAACAATTCAGGAACTAATATTTTCAGATATTAATTCCGAAGAAATACCGGGCATGTACGAAAATCCTGATCACGAAGTGATTAAAACAGACAATCGTACACTAAAAATATTTCGGGCTAAATATGATATCTTATGGAAATTGTATAAAGAATCTGATGAGTTAGATTTACTGCTATCAGCTGCAATCACATCCGAATTAATAATTTACATTATCGACAAAATAAGAATAAACATTAGCGAAGAGGAAAGTCGTTTAATTCTGGGTGACAATTACAGAAAGTCATATCTTAATTCAATACGTGATTTTGAATTATGTTACAAAATTACCGGTGAAGACAGATTCCTGGAAAAAGTGTTTGAGTATGCAGAAAAGAGCAAAGTAGCTGGTTTGCTGGCTGCAACTCGTGAATTAAATGCCATTAATTTTCATATTCCTCCTGCAATCGCAGAACTTGAATATTCTCTTCAAAGAGATATTGCGTATTATAATTCAAGGATAACAGCTGAAAATGAAAAAGAGAAGCTTCAAAAAGAGATTTTATCCGAATGGAATGAGAAACTGCTTGAGGTTATTAAAAAGAGAGATTCACTGGTATTAACATACGAACGGGATTATCCGGAGTATTATACCTTGAAATACAATACTACAGTGCCATCTATGGATGATGTTCCAAACATTATAGGACGGAATGGAAACTACCTGAACTATATAGTTGCTGATTCCATGCTTTATATTCTTCTTGTAAACAGGAAACATAAATTTTTATCAACTATAGCTATAGATTCAGTTTTCATTAACAGAATAATGGACTTCAGGAATCATCTTGTAAATCCTAAACTCTCGGATAATACCAGGAATCAATTCAGTTCCTATCAGAAAATCGGATATAGTCTTTATAAAATATTGATTGAACCTGTTAGTAATTACTTTGTTTCTTCTGATCTGTTGATTGCTACTGATAGTTACCTCTCTTATCTCCCATATGAGGTATTTTTAACTTCAATGTACGAAGGCGATGGAATTATGTACCGTAAATTACCCTATCTGATGAATGATTTCAGTATTTCATACACTTATTCTGTGTCATTTATGAAAGAAGCTGAAAGAGGCAAGCTTGGAAAATCAAAAGATCTTGTTGCATTTGCACCTATGTATACTGGTAATCTGAAAATTGATTCACTGGTCATGAAACGGCAGAATGGAGATGAAATTTTATATGATTTGCCATATGCACGTCAGGAGGCAGAATACATCACAAATATCTCTGATGGGGTCCTGTTTTTAAATGACGATGCCAGAGAATCTGTTTTTAAAGCTGAAGCGGGAAAATATGATATTATCCATATGGCAATGCATACATATCTTAATGATAAAAATCCTATGAACTCTGCAATGATATTTATGCAGAATGGTGATATGCCCGAAGATGGATTACTTAATACGTATGAAGTATATGGGATCCCGTTGAAAGCCAGGATGGTGGTACTAAGTTCTTGCAATACCGGCTCGGGTACATTATCGACAGGTGAAGGTATTCTAAGTCTTGCACGCGGATTCTTATATTCAGGAAGTCAATCCGTTGTAATGTCAATGTGGGAAATAGAGGACAGATCAGGAACTGAAA
>CAZTXH010000069.1:0-9110 GCA_964617415.1 uncultured Rikenellaceae bacterium
GTTTCAACGTATTTCTGCTTGTCTGACATGTGGGTTTTTGAGGGAAAAACAACTGTAACTGACAAGAAACAAAGATACAATTTTATAACAATTTTCTCAGTGGCACTCTGTGCTCCTTGGTGTTACTTTGTGTAAGTTTTTAAATTCCTTTTTGTTACACTGAGCTCCACAGAGTATACACAGAGGGACACAGAGAAAAATAATTCTTTAGGCATATGTTTTTTGTTATCTTGTACCACCAAAATAAATTTGATACGGAGGTTATATGAATAAAGTTTTGATACTTGGTGCAGGTCTTGTTGTTAAGCCTATGGTTGAATTCCTTCTGGAAAGGAATTACAAATTAATGATCGCTACAACTACCAGATCAAAGGCTGACAGAATGATCAAAGGGCATCCAAACGGCCTTTCCATGACCTGGTCGGCAACAGATATAAATACACTTGAAAAGCTTGTAAATGAATATGACATAGTAGTTTCATTTCTACCATATAAGTATCATGTGCCTGTAGCAAAAACCTGTTTAAAGTTCTCAAAACCTTTGGTTACAACATCATATGTACAGGAAGAAATGCAGGCTCTTGATGACGAAGCTAAGAAGGCCGGAGTGCTGTTATTAAATGAAATGGGTCTTGATCCTGGCATAGACCACATGACAGCCATGAAGATAATCGATCATATCCATAACAGGGGTGGTAAAGTTGAAGAATTCTACTCTCTGTGTGGTGCACTTCCTGCACCTGAATTTGCAGATAACCCGATGAAATATAAATTTTCGTGGAGCCCTAAAGGAGTTATCATGGCCAGTAAAAATGATGCACAGTATCTAAAAAAAGGGAATAAGACATATATTAAACCAACTGAAATTTTCAAAGACACATTCTTTTATGATTTCCCCGGTGTGGGGGAACTTGAAGTATATCCTAACAGGGATTCTATAAGTTATATTGATATTTACGGTATTCCTGAAGCTGTGACAATGTACAGGGGAACATTACGCTTCAAAGGATGGTGTGAGACCCTTGATGCTATGAAGAGTTTAAACATGATTGATGATACAACAAAGGATTATAGTGGAATGAGTTATGCGGGATTCCTGGCTGAACAGGCACAGGTCTTAACCGGGAATTTGAAAAAAGCTGTAGCAACCTTACTTGGTATCAGTGAAAATGCCATTCCGGTTAAATCCCTTGAATTCCTGGGATTCTTCAGTGACGAGATACTCCAATACTCCTTAACGACACCATTCGATATAACCTCAAGCAGGATGATAAGCCGTATGTCACTATCAGACAATGAGAGAGATATGGTGGTGATGCAGCATATTTTTCTTGCATCATGGCCCAATGGTGAAAAGGAGGTTATTAAATCGTCGATGCTTGATTTCGGATCACCATCCACCAATACAGCTGTTGCAAGGACTGTTGCCTTACCTGCATCTATTACCGTGAAGATGATACTCGAAAAGAAATTGAATCTAAAAGGAGTATACAGGCCGGTTATACGTGAAATATATAATCCTGTCATCGAGCAATTAAAGAGCTTAGGTATAGAAATGAAAGAACAATACGGACTGCCGGCAAATGAGATGATTCAGTGATCTAGAGGTTTAACACAGCCCTGCATAATCCGATTTCATCAGGATCTCCGGTCTCTTTTTCCATATCATCTGACAGTTTGATTACCGGATGAAAATCACCACTTTTATATGGTTTGGAACCTGTAATCTTAATAACGATATTCAGTGGATTAACACCGACATCATTTGTAAAATATGTACCTATACCATATACATCATGTATCCTTCCCCTGGCATACTGCCTTATTTTCTTTATTTTATCAATGTTAAGCGCATCGCTAAATACAATTGTCTTTATTGAAGGATCAATTCTTCTGTTTTTATAAAAGGCTATCACTTTCTCCATAAATTCCAAAGGATCACCGCTATCATGTCTTACACCGTCAAACAGCTTTGCATGCAGAAGTGAGAAGCTATTAAAAAAATTCTCTGATGTGAAAGTATCACTCAGTGCAATTCCGAGATCCCCTTCATAGATGCGCACCCAGGCATCAAGTGCCCTGGTATTGGCTGAACGATAACCATAGCGCGAAGCATGGAACATAAACCATTCATGAGGATGTGTACCTATCGGAGTAAGGTTGTGTTTCATGGCAAGAAACACATTGCTTGTCCCTTTAAAAAAACCTTTTGAATTGTCTTTCAATGTTTTTATAACCTGATCATGTACATTAAATGAAAATCGACGTCTTGTACCAAAGTCGGAATATTCAGCCTCCATCTCAGCCAGTCTCATAGCTTTTTCAGCAGCTCTTTCTTCTGTATTATATGGTTTTTCTCCCGACATAATAAAGAAAAGTTCTGATATCAAAGCTAATAAGGGAACTTCCCAAAGCACTGTTCGATACCATAAACCTTCAATCTCAATCTTGAGTTTACTCCCTTGCTGTTCAATTTTTACCTCACCCGGATCATATCGATACCCCTTAAGCAGATCAATGAATACATGATCGAAATAATAACAGCGTGATATAAGGAATTGTACCTCATTCTTACTCAAGGCAATTTCAGCAAACCTGTCGACCTCTTTGCGCAGTTCACCTGCAAACCCATCAGGGAATTTCGTTTCTCCCCTGTCAATAAAACTGTACCTGACCATTGCCTCTGGATATAACTTCTGAATAGCATTCATGGTTGTGAACTTGTACAGGTCATTATCAGTGAAATGATTCAGGATCATAATAGATAATTTAAAAAAACTTTAGAATCTTATTTGAACCACTCAGCACTTAAAGTGAATCTTACTCCGTCGTTCTTTGCCTTCTCATAGATTGGCAGGGCAATGGTCTCAAAACCTGTAACATCCGACATACAATCTTCCAGGATCACAAGTTTACGGGCAATGCCATCAATATTCAGCATCTGTTTGACAGTGGTTGCCACGCAGTGGCTCTTTGCTTCCCCAGCTATCAGGATAGTATCAAAAAGGTGAAATGTTTTAATTAGTTCAGTATTTAGTTGTGTCTCAGGATTATTTTTTATTGGGACATTTGCCATCAGGGCTCCAAAATGTTCTGTAAGAGGATTTGACCCCTTAGTTACTACATCAAAATATCTTCCTTCCCGTGCCCATTTTTTTACCGGCTCCATTATCTCATCAACGATAGCAGCTCCATAAGATCCTATGATACAGTGTTCAGGCCATATAACATGCGGAAATTCCCCTTGACTTTCAAGATCTCTGATATATTCAATTGCTCTTTCTTTTTCAAAACGAGGTCTCCAGATCCCTTTTTCAATGTCATCTGTATTTATTTGAGTAAAAGCTTCCGGTGGATTTCCTTTGTCGTCTTCCCAGAAAACAGAATGAGAAATGTCAATTACATGATGATTATCCTGTGTCAGGATGATATGATCAAGTCTGTCATGATATCCTGTAATAAAAGTACCTAATCTCGATATATCCTTTTCTGCATTCTTCACGTATAAAGCCCCATCGGGTTTGCAGAAATCATTCTGCATATCAATGATCAACAATAAGGTCATAATCTTATACTCTTATTATATTATATGTATAACAAAATTTGTTTATTATTGTTAATATCTGATTCAAAGTTACAATTAATAACCATACTTAATTTCTTTTAATACAATCTGCTGGTCAGCGGCTGTGAAGATATGGCCATTCCATTGGGTCATTTGTCAATGTATATCAATTTCCATATATTTATCAACTAAAGAGTGTAATTATTTTATTGATATTGCGTTGATAAACAGGAATTAATAAAGGTAATAAGATACTGTACATTCTCTAAAAAATATAAATATGAACAATGAAGGCTTTAAGATTTTGGACTGTGCACTTATTGCAATTGCGACAGGTGCAAAAGCACAAAACCTGAGAGAATTCAGGGATCATCTTAAGAATGTCCATCCGGGGTGTTTTTATTATCATTTTTGGGGAGGTCTTATGCATCCTCACTTTGATGACCCGGAATTTCAAAATGATTTTGCGGTATGGGCATCACGATACCTTCATGATCCCAAGATCTCAGAACAACTTGCCATTATTGATCCCAATATTTTTACCAATATTGAAGATCTTCGTAATGAGATTATCGAAATTGTTGAAGAACGCTTATCAGAATCAGAGTATGTTCCATGGGTTAAAACCGGACATGAATTTCATTTTATCCGTTCCCAGATAGTGATTTTTGATACCGGAGTAAATTATACTGATCCGAAGGATTTGCTTAATGTAATTCCAAAGATGTCGCTTGGTAGTATCTTTTTTCATTTCATCGATTCCCGGCGAAGAACTGTGGGACACAGAAACGATTTCTCACTCTGGCTTGCCGGTTTTAACGGAAAATATCAGGGACTAATAGAAGCTCTTGATAATATTGACCCTTCTTTTACGACTTTAAATGAGCTTCGTCAGGAAATTGATAAAGCTTTTAAAAATTACTTTAAAGTAAATGTCTGATGGAAAGTCTACTTGAACAATATGCAAATGTAGTAGGGAACGAGGTGATCGATCACCTCAGACAATTAGCAAATCCTTTAAAAGGGATGAAGATCCTCCATATTAATTCGACAAAAGAAGGTGGAGGCGTGGCAGAAATATTGAACCGTCTTATTCCGTTAAAAAAGGAATTGGGCATAGACGCTGAATGGGAAGTTATCACAGGAGAAAAAGATTTTTACAAGTGTACCAAAAAAATGCATAATGCCCTTCAGGGCAACCGCGATGATATTTCTTCTTCACTCCTGTCTGTCTATGAGGAAACTAACCAGCAAAATTATGACAGACTCAGGGATAAGCTGAGAGAAGCAGATATTGTATTTATCCATGATCCACAACCGGCAGCATTGCTTCACAAATGCAAGGAAAGGAAAGGCAAATGGCTTTGGCGTTGTCATATTGATGTAAGTCATCCATATCGACCGGTATGGAAGTATTTAAGGGAATATATAAAAGACTACGATGCAAGTATATGGTCGCTTTCAGGATTTGTGCAACAGCTATCGCATCCTCAGTACTTAATACCTCCAAGTATAGATCCTTTAAGTGAGAAAAATATCGATATTCCCAAAAAAGAAATATCAGAATTCCTCTATTCATCCGGGATACGCAAAGATATTCCATTACTGACTCAGGTTTCACGTTTCGACCGGTTTAAAGATCCTGTTGGAGTAATACAAAGCTACAGGTTAATAAAGGATTATATTCCGGTACAGTTAGTATTAGCAGGAGGTGGTGCTTCTGATGACCCTGAAGGTCAGGAGGTTCTGGAGGAAGTTAAAGCTTTTACAGGCAATGATCCCGATATACACATCCTTGAATTGCCACCGGATGCCCACAGACAGATTAATGCCTTACAGAGAGGATCTGATATAATAATTCAAAAATCACTTAAGGAGGGTTTTGGATTAACGGTTACCGAAGGATTATGGAAAGGCAAACCAGTGATCGGTGGTAATACGGGAGGAATTAAATTACAGGTAATTGATCATTATTGCGGATTCAGAGTCAGTACCCCGGAAGGGGCTGCAATGCGTGTCCGTTATCTCATGAAGCATCCTGGTACAATGAAGAGAATGGGGAAAAATGCCCGTCAGTTTGTATTGGATAATTATTTGATCACCCGCCAGTTACGTGAATATCTCACCCTTGTTGTAGGTCTATTATTTGGCTCCAAAGAAAAAATAGAACTGAAGTTACCCACTTAATAAATCCCTGCACATGAGAAACTCTCTCAATATACTAATAGTATCCTCAGAGTGTGTCCCATTTGCAAAGACCGGTGGATTAGGAGATGTTGTTGGTACATTGCCCCGCTTTTTACAGAATCTTGGACATAACATAATCGTAGTTATTCCCCTGTATTCATTTATCGACAGAGTAAAATATCGTATCAATCCTGCTATCGATAAAATGAGTGTTAATATGGGTTATGAGAATATCAACTTCAACGTCCATAAGACAACCATCCACGAAGATGTGCCTGTATATCTTATTGATTATGAGCCGTTTTTCAGTAGGCCAAATATATATCATGATAATTATTTCAATGATTATCAGGATAATCCAAAACGTTTTTCCTTTTTGTCCAAAGCAGCACTGAACTTATGCCTGGAATTAAACTTCAGCCCTGATATTGTGCATGCAAACGACTGGCATACTGCAATATTACCTGCCTATTTAAAAAGAACATATAAAAATAATCCGGTATTCAACAAAACGGCAAGTGTCTTAACAATCCATAACATAGCCTATCAGGGACGTTATGATAGATATTTTTATGGTTATTCAGGATTGGGAGAAGAGGATTTTACACCGGATAAATTTGAGTGCTTTAATGCGGTGAACTTTTTAAAAGGAGGCATCTTGTTTGCAGATGTGGTTAATACTGTTAGTAAAGGATATGCCCATGAGACCAAAACAGAATCAGGAGGATATGGCCTGGATCCTTTCTTAATCAGAAGAGGCGATGATTATATCGGGATACTTAATGGCGTTGATTATTCTGAATGGGATCCAGCAAAAGATCCATTGATCCCCTCAAATTATTCTTACTATAATTTTAAGGGAAAATCTGTATGTAAAAATATGCTTCAACAACAATTAAATCTGATACAATCAGATACAATTCCGGTCATAGGTATAATCAGCAGACTGGTAGAACAGAAAGGGTTTTATGTTCTTTCTGAATGTATTGAGGATATTCTGAATACAATGAATGTTCAGTTTGCAATACTGGGTGCCGGTGATAATCAACTGGAAGCTTTTTACAATAATTTACAAGACCGATTCCCTGGAAAAACGGGGTCATTTATAGGATATAACAATAAATTGGCCCATCTGATCGAATCCGGAAGCGATTTCTTCTTAATGCCTTCATTATTTGAACCATGCGGATTAAACCAGATCTATTCACTGAAATATGGCACCTTACCTATAGTAAGAGCTACAGGAGGATTACACGATACTATTGAAAACTATAATCAGGAAACCGGTGAGGGTACAGGTTTTAAATTTTGGGAGCCAAGTGGTAAGGCTATCTACAATACGATTAAATGGGCGCTGGATACTTATCATAACAGGAAACCACATTTACAGAAACTTATTAAAAAGGCCATGGAACAAGATTTTTCATGGGAAAAGAGTGCTGTTGAATATGTCGACCTCTATTACAGGGCCATTGAAAATAAGAATAAAATACCAAAGTAATATTCTTGACTTTATTTCCGGAATCCTTCGTTTATACCTGTTCCAAATAGGGAAAAATCATACTTTACTGGATCAGCTGGATCGAATTCCCTAAGATTGGCTGTTAATTCTTCCACCGCCTTCCAGTCATTAATCTTTCTTGTAAGAAGTCCCAGATTTCTTGCTGTATTTCCTGTATGAATATCGAGGGGAATAAACAGCATTGAAGGATCAATTCTGTCCCATATTCCAAGGTCAACGCCGTAACTATCTTTCCTGACCATCCATCGAAGAAACATATTGAGTCTTTTTCCTGCAGCGCCTTTTTTAACATCAGCAAAATGTTTTTCTGTTCTTACAGGATGTGGCAATTCAAAGAACTTTAACCGAAGATGTATAAGTCCGTCTCTGACTGATTTGCTTTGTTTAATCCCTTCTAGTAAAGCATCCTCCATACTGTAATATTTCATATATATATTTCTTAATCCTTTGATGAAATATCTGCAATCGGTTCCGTTGAATGTTCTATGTACGAATTTACTAAACCTTTTCAGCTCTTTCTCACCAGCTGATGTAACAAAATCATAAGGCTCATCATACATCAGTGCCACCAGGCGATGGGCACTTTTCAGTATCAGGTCACGATGGCCCCAGGCAATAGAAGCAGCAAGGAACCCGGATATTTCCCTGTCACGCTTTTCTGTGAATAAATGCGGAATAGAAACAGGATCGCATTCAATAAATGAGGGATTGTTATACTTAAAATATTTCTCCTCAAGGAATAATTTCAATTCATCGGTAGGAATGTTGTTATATGCCTTTTTATGACTCATTTATGATAAGCCCGTCCTTGATCTGTAAAATACGATCCGACATATTAGCAAGCTGCCTGTCGTGAGTTACAATTACGATTGTTTGTCCAAAGGTATCACGCAGTCTGAAGAAAAGTTTATGTAATTCGTTTTTATTCTCTGAATCAAGATTACCGGATGGTTCATCTGCCAGTATCACTGATGGATTATTTACCAGTGCACGTGCTACAGCAACACGCTGTTGCTCTCCACCGCTTAATTCCGAAGGTTTATGCTCAAGTCTGTCAGAAAGATTAAGAAAGCTCAACAGTTCTGTAGCTTTTGTTTCCGCTTCTGCTTTACTTTTACCTGCGATATATGCTGGAATACAAACATTCTCAAGTGCTGTAAATTCAGGTAAAAGCTGGTGAAACTGAAAAACAAATCCGATATTATTATTTCTGAATGATGCAAGAGATCTTCCCTTTAAGCGGCTAATATCTGAACCATTATAGTATATTATTCCGCTGTCAGGTTTATCGAGAGTACCAATTATCTGTAGTAATGTTGTTTTACCTGCTCCGCTCGCACCCACTATCGCCACAACCTCTTTATCCTTAACCTCAATATCTATACCTTTCAGGACTTTAAGATTGCCGTATGACTTGGTTATGCTTGTTGTTTTTATCATTAATTATCGGAAACTTCATTCACATCCTTCTTGATATTTTCAGTTGCTTCATCCACATCCTTTTTGAGGTTATCAGCTACTTCATCCATATCTTTCTTGATATTTTCCGACACCTCATTAATATCATTACTTATATCAGTTGCCACTTCATTCACCTGTTTGGAAAGGTTATCCGATACTTCCGTCACATCTTTTGTTAGTGTTTGTGTTACATCATTGAGATCTTGTCTTATTTCTTTCGTGCTCTCTTCAAATTCCCTTTTTATATCGTCTGTGGCTTTTCTGAATTCACGCATACTTTTTGCGAATCCTTTTGCCAGACCGGGTAGTTTATCAGCTCCGAACAATATAAGGACAACAATAACTATTACAAATATCTCCTGTCCACTCATAAAT
>CAZTXH010000070.1:0-1852 GCA_964617415.1 uncultured Rikenellaceae bacterium
GGATCATATCATCAGGGAATATTTGCCGGCCATCAGTGGTTCGAAGTTTTCCCATGTGAATATTATATTCAGCTATATACATGCCTCCGTTACCCAGCACACTGTTGAGTGATTGTTTAAGTTCAGCAGGCACACGTGAAACAAAAAGATCGCCGAGCCTTGCCATAGCCCATTCATCACGGCTCCATTCCGGACCCAGTTCCTCTTTCTCCGCAAGAGTGAAATAGGGGAAATTCAAAGCTATTACAAAAGCAATTCTGTTGGCATAGAAATCATCCTGTATATGAGAACTTACCGAAAAATTTCCAAACATTCTGTCTATTTCATCAATATCACCGGTCTTTTCATCAAGTCGCTTCCTGAGATCCAGGGTGATCTCATTAAGATTACCGTAAAGTGATTCAAGATAGTTACTTAAATGATTAAAGACGACCTTACGTTTTTCCGGATCTGATATATAATAATTCTTTATAAATTCAGAAAATTCTGCAGATGTTCCATCTTCAATTCGCCATAGAGAAGAAGCATGTTTTACACCCTTTTCGAGGAGGAAGGGATCAACTGTTGGATGTGACTCCTTTATTTTTTCAATAGTCTCATTGATAGTAGCCTCTTCGATAAATTGTGTAGAAGCAGGACTCTTTTCACTTGTTTTATCAATAGAACATGCTGCTACTAATGCAATGATTAGCAGGAATAAGGTTTTTTTCATACCTTTTTTATTTATTTAAAACAGATATTTTTTAAGTAATTCAATTCCTTTTTTGATTTCCTCACGGCCTGAGGACTCAATTCCGTACCAGCCCCGGTAGCCTGAATCTTTTGCCATATTGATCATTTTAGCTGTCAGCTCTTCGGTCGGCTGGTTGCGGTACGACATACCTCCGGCATAGGGTAGCATTTTCTGCAGATAATCTACATTATCAAAGTTCTCTGAAGGTGCACGCCAGTCGGGATAGCTTCCAAAATAAAGATTATTAACTTCTTTCATGAGTGAAACCATCCAGTCGGCATCATTGGATACTCCACCGTGGTTTTCGATCAGTACACTTATTTTTGCCGGGACTGCATATTCCATCATCATTTGGTATGTTTCGGTTGAATACTTTAGAGCTTCCTCTTTGGAAACATCTCTTTCGCCCCGGCAGTTTGTCCTTATTGCGTGGCATCCAAGGTATGCAGCTATATCGATCCACTTACGGTGATTTATCACGAATTGACGCCTGCCCTCTTTTGTTGATGAACATCCGTCACCTTCATCATCCACCATAATGAGTACCATTGTAACTCCATGTTCGTCGGCATTTCTTATCAGCCGTCGCAGATATCCCTCTGTTGGCACTTCGAATAATGTATTTACGAATTCAATACCGTTAACATCGAAGTCTTCTCTGGCGATCTTCGGAAAATCAAGGTTTTTCCATAGTCCTTTCTGTATTTCACCAACAAGAGCCCATTGTGCGATGGATATATCATCCTTTATAAGTCTTGGTGTCGGAGACATTGCAGCTCCTTTAACCAAAGTTGGTGCTGCAATGCCTGCAGCACCAACTATCATTGATTTTTCAATAAATTTCCTGCGTGATATCATTAGTATATCATTTTTATATTCTTTTACAACTCCCATCCCTTCCTGTATTCTCTGGTGAGGAATTTATTTGCATCAGGGATGTTAGTTATTTTCATGTTTTCACTATCGTATTCAACTCTTCTGCGAGCTCTTAAGGCAACTGCACCAAGGTTAATTGTCTCAGTTACAGGTCCTGCATAGAGGAAGCTTCCGGGTGATTGTGTCTTTTCCTTGAAGGCTTTTATCCAGTAAGCATTTGCATCATATCTCTCTGCTCTTGCC
>CAZTXH010000070.1:1862-9088 GCA_964617415.1 uncultured Rikenellaceae bacterium
GGTATAAGCCTGGGATTCTCACCCCTGAATCCGGCAAGTATCTTACCCTTATCACCGACGAACATCATTCCCTCGCGAGTTAATGATTCATCATCTTCGTAAAGTTCGTCAGGTATAATAGGTCTTATTCCGCCATCGTACCAGATAAGATCAAAAGGACCCATCTCCTTCTGTGCCGGCATCTTGAATTTTATTACACATGACAAAGGAAATGCCACATCATTTCTAACTCCTACAGCCACATGGTCTACTGTATCACAAGTTGTTGTTGCATATGCTTCGGCGCTTATGGCTGGTTTATCAATACCAAATGAGAGGAAAAGCGGAAACAGGCTGTAATGTCCCATATCTGCTATACTTCCTCCACCGAAATCATACCATCCACGGAAAACAGCATTTGTATAATTCGGGTGGTATGGACGATCAGGTACAGGTCCGAGCCAGAGATCCCAATCCAAACCATCCGGTATTGGCAGAGTGTCGGTAGGATTCGACTGCCATTGCTGCCATACAGGCCTGTTCGACCAGTTATGTATCTCTTTTAATTCGCCGATAAGACCCTCTTTTATCCATTGTTTTACAACCTCATAACCGGGCTTTATACTCCATGCGAGCAGATGACTACTCATACCGCTTGACTGTGTGACCTCATACACCTTCTTCCACTCATATATCCTGTTCGCAATAGGTTTATGAGTTACAACATGCATGCCTTTTTTCATTGAGGCAATAGCTACAGTAGCATGCAGGTGATCAGGAGTCATGATCTTAATTGCATCTATATCCTGTTCCTTTTCAAGAAGTTCCCGGAAATCATTATAGGACGAGCATCCCTTATAAGAGCTTGTCTCTTTTGATTTGGCATAGTATTTCTGTACTAATTCCTGTCCCACATCCCTACCTCCGGGGATGCCATCCAGGTTTTCACCCCATGAATTATCGCCAAGGGCTCTTCTGATACTATTGCGGATACCATTAAGCGACCAATCGATATAGTTTGTTGAGAATTTGTTTGGGTCGCAAACAGCAACAATTTGAAGTTCCGGATTCGCGATCAGGGAGACCATCTCCCTCAGACCTTGTGTTCCACACCCTATGTAACCAAGAGTAAGCTTGTCACTGGGGGCCACAAAACCAGTTCCTCCGAGTACATTCCTCGGGACAACTGTCAGTGCTAATGAGGCAGTAGCAGCTGAGCCAAGAAACTCACGACGGTTAATTTTTCCTTTTTTTGTCATTTTCTTCTACTTATTAGTTGGTTATCAGATTTTATTGAATGAATAGTCCCTTTTATTGTTATGAAATGAATTTACAGGTAATGGATTATTAATGGACAATTATTCTGAACCACTAAGTTAATAAAACCACTCTTTTGAAAGGCACTATATGACGAAAACTTTTAATTTTGAAGATCAGGATATTTATGTTGAGTTATGGAAATTATGTTTTATATCATCCCTTCAATCATAATTACCGGTATAATAACCTGGTTGGTAGTAAAATATGTTTTAAAAAGCCGGTATGAGGTTAAGGAAAATATGTTACATACTTTCAAGTCGATGGCATCTGATGCACTTCTTCAAAATAATAAGCAGTTTCTTGAGCTGGCAAAATCCCAGCTGGAAGCGAAGGTTGAAGAATCAAAAGGGGATCTCGAAAAAAGAAAAGCCGCAATAGAAGAGATGCTTAAGCCGGTAAAGGAATCAATCGATACTTACAGGAAAAGAATTGAGGAATTGGAAAAGGGTTCAAAACAGACTTTTGGCCAGGTTACTGAAATGTTGACAAACCTTCAGAAGACACATTCTGTCCTTCAGAAAGAGACAGGTGCTCTGGTAAATGCATTAAGAAATCCAAGGGTCCGTGGGAGATGGGGGGAAATAGGCCTGCGCAGGGCAGTGGAGTTCTCAGGCATGTCGGTCCATTGTGATTTTATAGAACAGGCTTATTCAGGTGACGATGATCAGGTAATGAAACCCGATATGATTATAAATCTTCCCGGGAATAAACATGTTGTTGTTGACTCTAAGTTACCTCTTGATGCATACCTTGAGGCTCTCGAAACAGATGATGATTCAGTCAGGAATGACCTACTGCTTAAACATGCCAGGAAATTAAGGGACCATGTCACGAAGTTAAGCAGGAAACAATACTGGTCTCAGTTTCCTGATGCACCGGATTTTGTGGTACTCTACATGGAGGTTGAATCTGCTTTCAATGTGGCATTGATGACCGATAAGACCATTCTTCAGGATGCGATGAACAATAAAATAATACTGGCAACACCTACTACACTGATCGTGATCCTTAAATCAGTGGCAATGTCATGGCAACAACATAATATTACGGAAAATGCTCAGCAGATAATGAAAGCTGCTGATGAATTTTCTGAAAGAGTAAGTGTCTTTGCAGATCATCTCGAAAAAGTAGGAGGGGGATTGAAAAGTGCTATAAAGAGTTATGATGATGCAATTGGTTCCTGGAATAGCAGGATAATGCCTGCAGGAAAGAAACTATCACAACTGAAAGAAACTGAAAACAGAGATGATCTGTCAGAGATTGAAAAAATTGATAAGCCCCTGAGGCAAATAAAAAAACCGGAAGACTGATCAGATGAAACCAGTTATTACAATAGTCCTGACAGGACTAATATTGATCTCTTGTTCCGGAAGTACCAAAAGAAATAAAAACATTCAATCTGCTCATGATCAGGCGTTTGATAAGCCTGATAGCACCTGTTTGTTTAATGGAGAGACACTTGATGGATGGGAAATAACAAATTTCGGACCACAGGGTCCAGTATATGTTTCAGGGGGATCAATAATCCTTGGAATGGGTGATGGGTGTACGGGAATAACCTGGAAAAAAGAATTCCCGGAAATGAATTACAAGGTTACTCTTGAGGCAAAACGAATTTCAGGTAATGATTTTTTCTGTGGCATGACTTTTCCGGCAGGTAAAGAGCCGTGTACTCTTATTGTAGGAGGATGGGGCGGCATGGTAGTGGGATTGAGTAGTATAAATAAAATGGATGCCTCGGAGAACGAAACAACAAAATTAATTAAGTTCGAAAAAGATCATTGGTACAAAATTTGTCTCATAGTAAAAGAAGACACAATAAAAGCACTTATTGATGATGATGTTGTTATTGATTTCACAAAAGATGATAAAACATTATCAATACGGCCTGAAGTAGAATTATCCTTACCATTTGGAATAGCATCATGGTATACCACGGCAGCATTGAGAAATATAAAACTTGAAAGGATTGATGAAAATTTATTACATGATAATAATCGTTAGAAAGAGATTCCTCACTTCGTTCGGAATCTCAGCTTTATTATTAATCATTCCTGATACTCAATATTTTTTAAATACAGTTAACATGGATTGAAAAAGAGCTCAATAAATAATTAATATTAAAGGATATGTAATATGAAACCCACATGATTTCCAAATGCAAACAAGAATACAAATATTTCACATGTGGGTTCTCCCGATAAATCGGGATGACCTGTAAAATCAAAATTATTTACACATGAAGAGGACAATATATATAATCCTGATATCCAGCTTATTTGTTTCCTGCAAGATCAATCATTTATATATTAATGTTCTTGAACCGGCTCCTGTAACCCTTTTTCCCGAGATCAAGAAGGTTGGGGTTATCAATCGCAGTGTTCCTACTGATGCAACCAAAGTGCTTGATGTTATTGATAAGGCTTTGACTCTGGAGGGAGTCAATCTTGATAAAGATGGTGCCGAACAGGCTATTAAAGGTCTATCAGAAGAACTTTTAAATAACGGAAGGTTCGATGAGGTTAAGACCCTTGAAGATATTGATTTCAGAACACCCAGCCTGGGTATTTTTCCTGTTCCGCTTTCTTGGGAAATAGCTGACAGGATCTGTCGTGAGACAGGAACCAATGCTCTTTTTGCACTGGAATATTATGATACTGATACAAAACTCAATTATTCCACACATGAAGCGACATCAGGTAATATGCTCGGTTTGAAGATACCCGGGGTTGTACATCAGGTTGATATGAAAACTATTGTAAAAACAGGTTGGAGAATATATGATCCTGCTAACCAGGTCATTGCAGATGAATATAATCATCTGCAGTCTGTGGTTTTTACAGGAACAGGAGTTACTCCCCTGGTTGCAGTTGCTGCACTTGTAGGAAGAAAAGAGGCAATAATTGAAGTGAGTAATAAAGCAGGCCGTAGTTATGCCCTTCGACTGATACCATTCGAATTAAGGGTTAAACGGGACTATTTTGTAAAAGGGACCTATAATTTTAAGATAGCAAAACGTATGGCACAGGTTGGTAAATGGAACGAAGCGGCTGAACTATGGGAACTGGAGACAACAAATCCAAAGAGAAAAGTGGCCGGAAGGGCAACATATAATATGGCTATTATCAACGAGATCAACGGTAATCTTGATATGGCATTACAATGGGCACAAAAAGCCTGGGAATACTTTAAAATACGACAGGCACTTAAATATGTGAGGATACTTGAAAACCGTATGTATAAAAATGAAATACTCTATGAGCAACAGCGTACTTACTGATTCCATTTTTATGTATAGAAAATTACAATAACTAATTGTTAAAAATTGTTAATAGTATACAACATGGAATATTTCGAATATTTAGTTTGTTTTATTCTATATACTTTTAACCTGTTCTTTTAAAATCTAACCTAAATTTAACCTTTCGGATTTATCAACAATTCATGTTTTGAATTATTCCCGAGAGCAAATTATTGATATTTTATTGCATGAACAGAATTTGTCTATTGTTTTTGTTTTCTCTCTTTTTTCAAATTGAGCCTGCCTTTGCAGGATTGAAGTATTTTTCCATATCTTTTCATGTGAATCCCGGAGAACAGGATACAGCAGGGAAACAAATTCTTTATACTGGCAGGCTATGGCGTAATAAGCATTATTTGGTCAGGGGAGACCAGTTTCTTTTTACTTCAGGTCTTTTACACGGTACTGTGACAATTGACGGGAGAGTATTCAGGGATCTGGTTCTTAGTTATGATATCTATAAAGATGAAATCATTGCTATGAATGACAATGGAATGATGATTCAGCTAAATAAAGAGAAGATCGATGAATTTAATATTGAATATAATTTAAGAAAATATCAGTTCAGGAACCTGGATAGTGACAGCCTTAGGAATATTGACGGCTATGTAAATGTGCTTTTTGATGATGAACTCTCCCTGGTTGTTAAATACAAGAAGGAGATAGTAATGCTGGCAGTGGAAAATAAGTATGATGAGTTTAACCAGAAGCACCGTATCTATTTGAAAAAAGACAGTGTTTATTATCCGATAAGAGGCAGGAGGGATCTTATAAAACATTTGAAAGATAAAAAGCAACAATTGAGGAGTTTTATCAGAACGAATAAATTGTTGGTTACAAGAAATGATCCTGATAGTTTTGTCCCTGTCCTGGAATATTACACCAATCTTAAAAATAACGCCGTAAGATGAAATTCAAAATATGCCTTTTGCTATTTACCTTATTATTGTTCAATGAACTGTGTGCCCAGGATGAAATAAGAATAACCTGGGACTACCGGGATATGACATTTAAGGAATTTGTATTAAGGGCAGAAAGTCAGTATAATATACGGTTTTTCTTTAGGGATGAATGGGTAAGCGATTTAAAACCAGGTGATTACACCAATATAGGATCATTAACAGAATTCTTTGATAAGCTATTCAGTAATACCTCTCTATATTATTTCATTGATGATTCAGGAAATGTAGTAATAACAAAAGATTTTGCAGTCAAGATTGCTGATAAGCCTGTGACAACTGAAGAAGAGGAGAAATATCTACCGCCCACTGATTATGATAAGGTAATAGAAGAAGACCAGGCTCAAATAACCTTTTTTGACATAGGAAATCCTGCCGACAGAAACAAACCCGGAAATGTAATGATCTCAGGTTATGTGACAGACAGAGACACAAAAGAACCTGTTGCCGGTGCCACTATTTTCGTTGAAAAGTTAGCTGCAGGAACCATTACGAATGACTTTGGACATTATAATCTTACATTACCACGGGGCTCTCATTTATTACAATTCTCTTTTATCGGAATGAGGGAAAAACAGGTCAATATTAACCTTTACGGGGATGGAGATATGAATATTGAAATGAACAGTGTGCTCATACCTTTAAAGGAGACAGTTGTCTCAGCTGAGAAAAATGTGGTTCTCCAGCGATTCGAGACAGGTGTTGAAAAGATTGATATTACTTCGTTCAAGCTTTTACCAACATCAATGGGAGAATCAGATATTATTAAAAGCATTTTACTTGTGCCTGGGATACAGTCAGTAGGTGAAGGTTCTGCCGGATTTAATGTCAGGGGTGGTTCCTCTGATCAGAACCTGCTTCTTCTATATGGTGCTCCGATATATAATTCATCGCATTTCTTTGGATTCTTCTCAGCAGTTAATTCTGATATTATAAACAATGTAACTTTATATAAAGGAGGTATTCCTAGCCGATATGGAGGAAGAGTATCTTCAGTACTGGATATAGGAATAAAAAATGGTAACTGGAGAGAATTTGAAGGAAATGCCGGTATCAGTCCAATCACAACACACCTGACCGTTGAGGGTCCTGTTATTAAAGATACCCTTAGTTATATTCTCAGTAGTAGAACTACTTATTCAAACTGGGTTCTCAGTCTTATTGACGATCCTGCAATAAGCAGAAGTCGAGCATCATTTTATGACATTAACGGAAAAATAACTTGTGATATTAACAGGAATAACCGTATTGAGCTTGCTTCATATCTGAGTCATGATGCTTTCAGATTCAATACTGATACTGTTTATGCTTATGATAATCAGATTTTTGCATTGAATTGGCGCCATTTCCTCAGTAGTAGGTTTTTTGCAAATATATCGGTGAATAATAGTAATTATAAGTATGAGGTTTCAAGTGATAAGACTCCGACGGAGGGATTCCTACTTTCACATAAAATTAACAGCACTGGAGCAAAAGCTGATTTTAACTTATACCAGGGACGACATGAAGTGAATTTTGGACTCGATCTTACAAGATATGCAGTATCACCAGGAAATTATCAGCCATACGGAGATTCATCACTGGTAGTTAAGAAAATAATTCCAAAAGAAAGAGCCCTTGAAACAGCTTTATATATAGAGGATAAATATGTTCTTACAGACTACCTG
>CAZTXH010000071.1:0-3556 GCA_964617415.1 uncultured Rikenellaceae bacterium
GACCTCCACCCCTTACATAGATATCGGATGTGCCGTCTTTACCGGAAACCACTCCGGGTAGCATCTGGATAGACTTTAACAGGTCGGGTTCGCTGAACTGTTTTGGAGCCTCGTGAATTGCGACAGGAGCTATAATATAACTACCTCGTGGTGTTACTACGATGTTCTTTGTCGAATCACCTGTGATGACAACCTCACTGAGTTCAACAGGAGAAAGTTTTAGACGGAAGTCGATAATGGCATCGGCTCTTAACTCGAATTTTACGGACTCGGACCTGTATCCCAGTACCCTTGCAGTTATTTGTTTGGTACCCGGAGTTGTAGTAAAAGAGTATCCTCCGTTATACCCGGATATATTTTGTTTTCCGTCGGGCTCCAGGAAAATATTGACGCCCTGAATAGGATTTCCTTCTTCACCGGAGATCTTTCCTGATATTTTAACCGGCTGTGCAAATAAGGATATTCCGGTCAGGAGAAAGAGTACCAGAAAAACAGACCTTATTTTCATGGCAATAACGGATTAGTTGAATGGTTTAGACAGGTTAGTTTATACACTGACTCATTTCACAAAGACCATACCAGTCCTGAATGAAAATTTCACATATATATATTGATTTAACCATCGAATTGTTACCATGTTTTTAGTAATATTTTTTCGGTTTTTTTCGAAATTACAAATAATGAGACGATTATGAGGACAAAAAAATTGACTATCTGCAATAACATTGTCCTGTTGAATGATTATTATCCAATATATAACACAAGATAATTAATATCCTGTTCTGCGGGATTAAATACCTGAATTATAAGACAGAAGCCGGACATGTATATTATATTAATTTGATTATCATTTGTATACGGCATGTTAATAACATGTTGAAAACCGTGAAAAAATTGTTTACAATTACATCTTTTATCACCGGAGGCCATGGAGGTATAAATAGTAAATTTGAAGCTCAAAATAATCAGCAAAAAAGAAACAGATGGGAAGGATAATAACAATAGCAAATCAAAAGGGTGGAGTGGGTAAAACAACAACGGCAATAAATCTGGCAGCAAGCCTTGCCGCTCTTGAGAATAAAGTGCTTATTGTTGATGCTGATCCCCAGGCGAATGCTACTTCTGGAATAGGAGTTGATAACCGCGAGATAGAATCCACGATATATGATTGTCTAATTGACGGAAAGGAACCTGAGGGCACAATAATGGCCTGTGGGGTGGAAAATCTTTCTCTTATACCCTCAAATATCGATCTTGTTGGCGCTGAGATAGAGATGCTTGACAGACCTTCCAGGGAAAAGATCCTTAAAGCAGTCCTTGATAAAATAAGGAATAAGTACGATTATATATTTGTCGATTGTTCCCCTTCACTAGGGTTGCTTACGGTTAACGCACTCACTGCTGCAGATTCGGTAATAATACCTGTACAATGCGAATATTTTGCACTTGAAGGACTGGGTAAACTTCTTAATACAATCAAAATAATACAGAATAACCTGAACAACAATCTTGAAATTGAAGGTTTCCTTCTTACAATGTATGATTCAAGACTACGGTTGTCGAATCAGGTTGCAGAGGAGGTGAACAAACATTTCCAGCAGATGGTTTTCAGGACTATTATTCAACGTAATGTAAAACTGTCGGAAGCACCAAGCTTTGGACAACCTGCAATATTATATGATGCTGATTCGAGAGGATCGGTCAACTACCTGAATCTTGCCAAAGAGCTGATAGAGAAACAGGAAGCCAGACTGAATCCGGTACAATAATTATTTGAAAGAGAAATACCATGGCAAAGAAAAACGCACTGGGGAAAGGTTTGGGTGCATTGATTGATGGTGTTGAAAAAGAGATACTGGAGAAAAAAATCGAAGTTAATAAGAACATATCAATCGACTCAGTTGAAAGCAATCCCTTTCAACCAAGGACTAGTTTTGATGAACAATCACTCGAAGAACTGACCCTGTCAATTAAAAAACTGGGGATAGTCCAGCCATTAACTGTAAGGGAAACTGACGATGGAAAATACCAGCTCATTGCCGGTGAGAGGAGGCTAAGAGCTGCAAGACGTGCAGGACTGACACATGTTCCGGCATTTATACGTACAGCCGACGACCAGGCAATGCTGGAACTGGCACTTGTTGAAAACATACAACGTGAAGACCTTGATGCCGTTGAAGTGGCTATAAGTTTCCAGAGACTTATTGAAGAATGTAAACTGACACAGGAAGAACTGAGCGAAAGAGTAGGTAAACAGAGATCTACGGTGGCCAATTACCTGCGACTGCTTAAATTACCCGCAGAGATACAACTTGGGATCAAAAACAGGCAGCTAATGATGGGTCATGCACGTACACTTGTGAATATTGAAGACCCTAAAAAACAGATCAATATATATTATAAAATAATCGATGGGGAACTCTCTGTAAGACAGGCAGAAGAGCTTGTACGGCAACTCCAGTCCGAAAAGATCAAAGATCCTGAAAAACAGGAGAAAAAACAAAAGCTAAACAAGGATTTCTCAAGATTATCGGAACATCTGGGCAGTATCTTTGCTGCAAAAGTTAACTTCAGGATCAATGAACAGGGTAAAGGAAAGATAGTGATACCCTTTGAGAACCCTGAAGATATGGAACGCATTTTGGGAATATTTGACCGTCTTAACTCCTGAAAATAATTATCTTTATCGCGCCGTTATAGATAAACCGGGAGGAATTCCAGGTTATAATTTGTTTTGAAGGCGTATCAAAAAATAACGATTATAGTAATTTTATTGTTGATGGGTATTAATCACAATTCATCAGCACAGGATACATTGTCTGTTATAGAACCATCAAAACCTGTTTTTGAGGCCAATCCTCAGAGAGCAACAATGCTTGCCCTGACATTCCCCGGGTTCGGACAGATATATAACAGGAAATACTGGAAGATACCACTTGTTTATGCAGGCTTCGGAGGACTTGCTTATGCTATCAGCTATAACTCCTCGTTGTATAATAAGTATATGAAAGCATATCAGGATTTTACAGACGATATTCCGGAAACGGATTCATATCTTAACATCCTTTCCTTTGCTGATCCTGAGGATTATGATCCTGTCCTTTACCCCGACACATATGATGAAGATGCTGCTGCTTGGTATAGGGAAAGAATGCTTAAACAAATAGATTATAATAAGAAATACCGCGATCTTTCATATATTGGTGTCGCATTATGGTACTTAATTACAGTGCTTGATGCAAATGTTGATGCAAGTCTTTTTAATTATGATATAAGTGATAACCTTGACTTTGCTCTTGCCCCGGTGCAAATGCCACTGTCAGGGGTAGGTATAGGTTTGAATTTTAGTATAATGGTTACATTCTGATAAATGAAACATATGATGAGAATTAAAATAGTACCGATTATTCTTTTACTGACAATAATTAATACCAGGGCATTTCCGGTATCCGATACAATAATAATTAAACGTGATATTGAAGCTGAAAAAATAAGTGCCGATCTTGACAGCCTTGTTAACAGCTGGTATGTAAAAATGGCCCTCAAAAATAATCCA
>CAZTXH010000071.1:3566-9029 GCA_964617415.1 uncultured Rikenellaceae bacterium
TAATTTTTCAGATGATACAACAGGAGTTCAATATCCTGATTCTGTTTATGAAGAAAGATTAAGCAGAATAAAATCGGTGATTGGCCTTCGATATAACAGGATAATCAGAAATCATATCCATGTATATACAATTAAACAAAGAGATAAATTCAGTGCTGTTCTCGGATTAAAAGACTATTATTTCCCTATGATAGAAGATATTTTTGATTCTTACGGACTGCCTGCCGAGCTAAAATATATGGCTGTGATAGAATCGGCACTGAATCCCAATGGTGTTTCACGGGCCGGTGCAACGGGCTTATGGCAGTTTATGTACAGTACAGGTCGTTTTTATGGTCTTACAATCAATTCAGTTGTTGATGAGCGTAGAGATCCAGTGAAATCAACACATGCAGCCGCAAAATACCTTAGGGATCTATACGATATTTACCACGACTGGACCCTCGTAATCGCTGCATATAACTGTGGCCCGGGTAATGTAAACAAGGCAATCAGGAGATCAGGAAATAAGAAGGACTACTGGCAGATATATTACAGGCTTCCACGCGAAACGAGAGGCTATATACCTCAATATGTTGCTGCAGCTTATGGCTTGAATTATTATGCTGAACATAATATCAGACCTTTATCAATTAATATGCCTGTTGCTACTGATACTATCATGATAAATGAGGATATTCATCTTGCCCAGATCTCTGAAGTTATGAAAATACCGCTGGGGGAACTTCGTGCATTAAATCCTCAGTACAGAACCGGTCTGGTCCCCGGCTCGGCAAAACCACTCTCACTGACTCTTCCTATGAGTCACCTGGGCGATTTTATTGATCTCAATGATACTATAAGAAAATATAAATCTGATGTTTACCTTAATGGAAAAACCAGGATAGCCGATCCGACAAGATCAACTTTTATACCTGCTAACATTAAAGGGAAAACCAAAATTGTGTATACTGTCAAGGAAGGTGATAATCTTGGTTATATAGCGGAGTGGTATGACGTCGGACTTTCAAAGCTGAGATACTGGAATAATGCATACAGGAATACGATCAGGATAGGGCAGAAGCTTGTGGTATGGGTAGATCCTTCCAAATCAGAGTATTATTCGAAGGTTAATTCAATGTCGTTTGAGGAAAAACAAAGAATGATCGGAAAAACTGTCCCAACCAACAATTCTGCAACAAATAAGTCAGTAACAACTCAAACTGATGGTGACTACATTACATATACGGTAAGGTCAGGCGATACTATCTGGGATATAGTAAAAATGTTCGATGATGTTACCACTACAGATGTACTTAATCTGAATAATATCACCAATCCTGATAAAATCCGGGTAGGACAAAAACTTAAAATTAAAAAGAAGAGTTGATCCCAGACTAAAATATGCGTCCTTTCAGGTCGTTCCTATTATTGCTGATAATCATTGCCTCGCTGTCAGGCATTGTTTATCTGTTCCCGGGCAGCAGAATATTCCCGGCATTAAGCGAGTTTATTCCGGAATTAAAGCCTATGAGGACTCCTGCCGGGAAGGTTCAGGATACAGCCGAATTCATAAAAGTTGATAGCGAAGCATTAGAAGTATTGAAAGATACCTCTGGTGACTCTTTATTTTATGAATCTTCCACGTATTTATTAAAGCCTTTCATTGATTCGCTGGAGAATTCAGCAGGACAGGTCAGGATAATGTATTATGGCGACTCCCAGGTTGAAGGCGACAGGATAACATTTTATCTCAGACAATTACTGAGGAAGGGCAGGGAGGGTACAGGCCCCGGGTTATTCCTCCCTTCGATGCCGGTAATGTATACAAAATCGATCTGGATTAGATCTTCAGCTAACTGGGAAAGGTATAATTATATCTCGTACAGGAATGGCAATCTTTCCCACAACCGGCTGGGACCTTTAATGACAGTGTGCAGATATCTGCCCGAAGGGATTATTGCTGATGAACCGCAAAAGGCTTATGTGAGGATACGTCCTTCAGTCTTTGCTGATAGCGCCACTGCTGATTACCAGATACTGAGATTATTCTATTCCAATGTGCACGACGAAATAAAGGTAGTTGTTAAAACTACAGATAATCAAATATATGCAGGCTTGTTAAAGAAAGAAGAAGGTGTGAATGAGATAAAATGCAACCTTCGAAGAGCTGATGATATAACCATTGAGTTTGAGGGAAGAACAAGTCCTGATATACTGGGAATAAGTATTGAAAGCGAATCCGGTATCATCGTGGATAACATACCAAGAAGAGGAAGTGTCGGTCTTGAATTTACAATTGTTGACAGGAATAATCTTGAAGAATCATTGTCGCTGCTTGATCCTGACCTTATTGTGCTGAATTACGGGTTGAACATTGTAAAAAATGTGAGGAAGGAATATTCTTACTATAAGAGAGGTCTTTTCAGGCAACTCGCACTTCTGAAAGAGATAGCTTCTTCGGCCGTGATTATGGTGATAGGTGTTACCGATATGGCTGCTGTGGAGGGTGACAGTATAAAGTCATTCGAAAATATTCCTGCAATAATTGATGCACAGAGAAAAGCAGCCTTAGAGGCAAATGTGGCTTTCTGGGATCCGTATGAAGCTATGGGGGGTAGCTCTTCAATTATCAAATGGGTAGAGAAAAAACCTCCACTTGCACAAACCGATTATGTTCATCTGACTTATCCGGGTGCTGATACACTCTCACTTATGCTGGCTGAGGCTATGTTTAAAGAAAGTGCAGATGATGAGGCAGATACACTAATAGTCAGTGAAGTAATACAGGAGAGCCAACTGGATAATGAGATTTGGGAAAACACGATGGCAAGGAGGATAATCAGTCGTATATTCAGTTATGATGAAGATAAACCATTTATTTTTACCGCCCCGGCATTCTGGCTTTTTCTTCTGTTTGTTATTGCAGGTTATAGTCTGTTTTATAAGAAATTATTCTTACGACATCTCTATCTTCTCGCTGTAAGCATATTCTTTTATTATAAGTCGGGTGGATTATTTCTTTTTATGCTGGTACTGATTACGGTTGTTGACTTTACCTGTGGCCTGTTAATGTACAGGTCAGGCAAGAAATACGTAAAGCGTATTTTTCTAATTATCAGTTTATTATCAAATTTAGGTATCCTGGCATATTTTAAATATATCGGTTTTTTTGTTGATACTGTAAATCAACTATTTGGAACATCATATCAGGTACATGATTTTCTGGCATCATTTTCAAATAATCTCTTTGGCACCTCATTCGACATCAGTTCAATTATCCTGCCGGTAGGGATCTCATTTTTTACCTTCCAGTCGCTCAGCTATACCATTGATGTTTACAGGGGTAAGCTGGAGCCCGTAAAAAATATTTTTGATTTTGGTTTTTACGTTTCATTTTTTCCTCAGCTTGTTGCCGGTCCTATTGTAAGGGCTTCAGAATTTGTACCTCAGCTTTACAGGAAATTCAGCCTTTCAAAAAGGGAATTCAGTCATGCACTATTCCTTGTTTCAAAAGGTCTTATCAAGAAAATAATTATCTCCGACTTCATAGCAATTAACTTTGTCGACCGTGTTTTTAATATGCCATCACTATATTCGGGATTTGAGAATCTTATGGCAGTATATGGGTATGGTCTCCAGATCTACTGCGATTTTTCAGGTTATACCGATATTGCAATAGGAATTGTATTGATACTTGGTTTCAGGTTGCCGGTCAACTTCAACTCACCGTACAAAGCAAATAGTGTAGGTAATTTCTGGAAGAGGTGGCATATTTCTCTTTCCAGGTGGCTGAAGGATTATCTGTATATTCCGTTAGGGGGAAACCGTAAAGGGAGTATAAGAACAGGTATAAACCTGATGATCACCATGCTTCTGGGAGGCTTATGGCATGGTGCAAATTTAAGGTTTATAATATGGGGTGGTCTCCACGGAGTAGGTCTTGTGATAAATAAAATATGGAACTCGCTATTTGGTACCCATTTCAGAAAGGGAAGATTAAGAAGAGCAATAGCTGTTTTTGTGACTTTTAATTTCGTATCATTTAGCTGGATATTTTTCAGGGCACAGGATATGGATACGGCACGGCTGATGCTGAACCAGGTTTTTGCCAGTTTCTCCCCTGGTTCATATATGGATGTCCTTCCTGCTTATGCAAATGTTTTCCTGCTAATAATAGCAGGTTATATAATTCATTTCCTTCCTGACAGGGTTAAGGAATCGTACAGGGGGCTTTTTATAAAGATACCTCTGGTATTACAGATAGTCATTATCATGTTCATTGCTGTCCTTCTTTTCCGGATGAGGACAGCCGAGATAATGCCGTTTATTTATTTCAGATTTTGATTCCCGGCAGGGAGCATCCGGCCAGCGGCAACCAGAATTATCTTCCTCACCTTCTAAATCCACCTCTCCGCTTTTTAACCTCACCCTACTTAATTAATAAAAAATTTATCCTACATATTCCAGTGGGGTTGCGTTCAATCACATTTGCACAGGCTACTAAATAATACCCTACGTTATAAAAAATAAAAATCCGCGGAGCGGATTCATTAATGATTGTAAATTTAATCATCACCATTGTTAGAACACCGGAGGTGTTCCATAATCAGAATAATGGAACCACTCAGTGGTTCAAAATATTAAATGGCTTATTAGTACTAATTATTTGTGGAACCGCTCTGCAGTTCAAGATTAATTACAAATATGAATCATCACTCTCCATATCTTTTACAAACGGTGCTATAGCCCTTTTGTATATGCCCTGGACATAAGCGATAGCCATGCCATAATTTGTTATCGGTATTCCGGCCTTCACGGCAGGCTGGAGCCTGTTATGAAGTTGTCTTCTTGTTATCATGCAGCCACCACACTGTATCAACAAGGCATAATCAGTAACCGGACGGGGCAGGGTATCGAGACCAGCCACTACATCAAAATCAAGTTTTTTGCCAGTAAAATTGGTAATCCATCTGGGTATCTTTGTCCTTCCTATATCATCGCAGGCAATATGATGTGTACATGATTCAAGGATAAGAACCCTGTCGCCATCTTTAAGATCAGATATTTTTGGTGTTCCCTTCAAGTAATTTTCAAAATCGCCTTTAAACCGTGCAAGCATAATACTGAAACTGGTAAGAGGGATCTCTGGAGGTATTGAGGCATCTGCTTTTACAAATACCTGTGAGTCGGTTATTGCGAGGGCAGGTTTTACGCCTGTTTTCTTCAGGAATGCATCAACTTCCCTCTCCTTCATCACTATTGCAACTGCATCATTATCAAGGATATCACGGATTGCCTGCACTTGCGGGAGAATAAGACGGCCTGCCGGTGCTTCAACATCAATAGGAGTGATAAGAAGCACTATATCGCCGTAGTTAATAAGATCTCCGAGAAGGGCAGGAGTTTTCCAGGAATGTTCCGGTATTGTAGCTTTAATAAGGTTAATAAGTTCCTCATAATTCCGTTTATCGAGAGCTGAAA
>CAZTXH010000072.1:0-8966 GCA_964617415.1 uncultured Rikenellaceae bacterium
ATAATAATCTGACACCCATGGACATTCCTAATTCTATGGATCTCATTTTGGACTAAGTCTTTTTCTTCATTATCTTTTTGATATGCTGTCGATAATATATAATATCTTTTAACAGGAGTTGTTTGAAACTTTGTATAAGCAACTTGCACAATTTTCAATGTGACAGGGATACCATATTTCACTTCAACTGCTTCGTAGGGTCGGTTTTTAGAATCAATTATCTCAATGTCTCCGATTCTTCCGCTTCTAAGGTCAGCTGAGGTATGGCTCTCAATTGGCATTAAAGTCATATTTGCAAACCGTTTTGTCTCTTTAATAAGGCATTGATATATGGCATATATAGCCAATACTGGCAGCCGTGCAGCTCCTTCAGCCTTATATTTAGCATAAAAGTGTTCACCAAGAATACCTAAAATAGTAGAAATTGACAGATTGGTAGGTTTTGCTAAATCGATTGTTTGTTTATCCCTCTTTAGAATAAGTCCTTGAATAATATATGATAGATATTCTCTATTGTGATGCCCGGATTGTATTTTATCTATTAGATTCAAAAAGGCAATTTTAAGACGGGGTGGGCTTATAGCGCCAGGATAAGTTTTATTATATGGCCGTTTTTGCTCAAATGACCTCGTTAGCCAGCCACTCTCAGCCATGGCTGGGAATTTATATTTTTTAAGGAAGGGCGTAATGTATTTGGTGTCAAATGTACGCCCGGAATAGCCATTTGGTATACTTTCCTGATGGTTCCTAATATCCTGATCTGGATTTAATATTTTATAAACAATGCTTGTTATAATAACAGTTAATGCTCCACTTCTTAATTCAGAATAATTTAATATAACCTCAAGAGTTTCTCTGTCGCTATCTGGAAGGTCTATAGTTATTGCATTATTATGTGCGACAATAGACAGGCAATCATCGTATATTCCTTCTAAAAAATCAGATGGTTTCATTACAGGAGTTGTGAAATTATTTGGCTCCCAATTTCTTTTACCATTGGGATACAGACAGAATTGCCAATCTGTTTATACAATTCAGAGGCACTATCAATGAACTTGTATTCTTCTGGGAACCCCATTATTCTATAACATTCTTTTAAAGTAAGTTTTCTTACCTTTCCTTCATCATATATCCAGAATCTACCGGATGTTTCTTGCGAAGGCAATGCGGGATGAAGCCCTGCTGAGGAATAAATCCTGTTGGGTTGTTTATGGACCCGGGAAAGATGTTCTGTTCCAGGCCTAACCCCAGCTTTTCTTATTCTTTTATTTCGATAGCCAACAAATATTAGGCCTGAATCCTGTTTCTTACAATCCGGTATTAAAGTATAGGACTCATTTAGATACTCAAAATCAGCTTTTGTCTCCAAGAAGGTTTTAAGAATAGGCTTTGGCAGGTATTTTAATAGATTAAAGTCGAATTTGATTTTCTTATGCCCAATAATTATTATCCTTTCTCTGTTTTGTGGCACGCCAAAATCAGATGCGTTCAGTACTTTTACTGAAAGCATATATCCTAATTCCTCTAGATGTGCAAGTATTATTCTAAGAGTTCTGCCCTTATCATGATAAAGAAGGTGTTTAACATTCTCAAGCAAAATCACCTTGGGCTGCTTTTTTTCAGCTATTTGCAGAATACTATAAATCAAGGTGCCTCTCGTGTCCTCAAAACCTTTCATTTTCCCAGAAATACTGAAAGGCTGACATGGGAAACCAGCTGTTAATATATCATGCTCTGGTATAATGGCCAGATCTAGCTTTGTTATGTCCCCAAAAGGGATTTCTCCGAAGTTTAATTCATAAGCTTTTTGAGCATAATAGTCATATTCACAGGAAAAAACACATTTCCCCTTTAGTTCTTGGAGAGGTATTCTAAAACCTCCTATGCCCGCAAATAGGTCAATGAATGTAAATTTGATTTCTTCTGGCGCAGGGAATGGAATGTCCCAGTTCAATGGCAGGATTTTCTGCAATTCAGGTTCTTCGCTAAGCTCAAATTCATTTATTAGTTTATTATAACATGCTTTAGCCCCTTCAAAATATAAATGTGAGACTCCATTTTTATGATTTTGAAGGTAATGAGTTAAATAAGCATGAGAATTCTTGTATGATTTTAAATCATCAAATTTAAACCTCCTCTTTAACTCACTATACTGAACCATTTTTATGAGATAATTTACAGGATTTTGTGAAGTAAATATAAAAATACTTTAAATTCTAATATTATGAAAATGGCAATAAAAAGCTAACTTTAAATCAAAATTATCAACAATATAAAGGCTTTGAAAGACAAGATATTAAATAAAAAACGAATTACTGTCCCAAGATTTGATGAAGAAGCCGGCTTTTATGCGTCAAGTCGGAGCTCAAATACTATGAAGAAGATTAAATCTCAAAACTCGAAAGCTGAAATTCTATTGAGGAAAAGTCTATGGGAACAAGGGTATCGATACCGAGTCGCAAATAAAAAAATTACTGGTAAGCCAGATATAGTATTTACTACGAAAAAAATAGCTGTCTTTATTGATGGGGATTTTTGGCATGGATATGAATGGCAAAAGAAGAAGAAAAGAATAAAGTCAAATGCAAAGTATTGGATCCCGAAGATAGAACGAAACATACAAAGAGATATTGAAGTAACTAATTCTCTTAAAAATCAAGGATGGATAGTTCTCCGATTCTGGGAGCATGAAGTTTTAAAAGATTTAGAAAACTGTATGCAAAGGTTAATAGGATATCTCTGAATAAAACATAAAAAACCCGCCGGTTTCCCGGCGGGCTCGCTGCATATTCCCCGTGCTTCAGGGTGGGAAGCGAAAGGCTTCCCTATTAATTCTATAGTTCGTGTCATTTAATGTTACTCATTCCTCATTAGTATCATCAGGAAGAGGATTTTCACTAGGATCAGGAAACTCTTCGTTTTCCTTAATCAATTCAGGTTCACGACGAATGACATTATCTGGGTCAATATCAGGTTCTTGATTAGTATTATTTTCTTGACCCTGCTGATTTGATTCTTCATTTTCTTGCATAATAACCTCCTTTTTATTAAATTTTAAAATTGGATCACTCTCCCTTTTAAAAACAGAATTTATTAACTCCACTTTCTGTATTTCTTCTGGATCTTTTGTCAGTTTAATTCCAACACATACAAGATATGGGATGATTGCGAGAAGGGCAAATGTAAAGGCATAATAATGAAATTTACTTATCTTGTTATTTTGTCGATAATTATTTTCTAGTGCCTTCTCAATCTGTTTTAAATAAGTCTCTCTGATATAATATTTAATATGTTCTTCAGGAATATTTGATTTGTTTTTATAGTTATTATATACATCATGATAAAATATCCGTGGTGTTTCTTTAAATGCAACTTTTTTTGGTATTAATAATAGAATAGCAAAAAATACAGATATTCCAAATAATAATAAAAAGAAGAAAAGCACTATAATATAGCCCCAATTAGCATTTGCATTTGATAATGCAAATTTTATCAATTGAACTGAATAGGCAGCAAATATTGAATAAAATATTGATAATATTCCAATTCTTGATCTTAACTCATGGTATCTTTCATACTCCTCTTTAAGCCTGTCCTGATTTAGCTCTACTTGTACATTTTTATCTGTAAAATCTATCATTCGTATATTATAAGTATCTGCAGCAGTTTCTTTGTTCCTTATCCTTTATGTTTTAAATACTCTTTGAGAAAATATTTCCCTTTATCTGTTAATGTATACTTGCCCGGTCCTGTACTTTTAATGAGATCATTTGCTACGAAGTAACTAACTATATCAGTAGGGACATCTGAAAGAGTATAACCTGTTTGTGCATAATATGCGACCCTATCGGTGAATTTTAGCACCTTCTGATTCTTAAGAAACTCCGCCAACTCATCCTTGTATTGTTTTTCGGGACTCGATATCCTTGTAGTTTTTTCTTTTTGTTTTGTCAAAGCTGTATTCAATTGTTCCTTTAGTAATTCTATCTCATCATTTTTAGCTTTCAACAATTTATCGAAATTTTCCGCTTGGTTTTGAAGTTCAGTCCTTAATTGTATTGATTGCTCAAGAGTTAAAAGTCTTTTCCCTTCTACTTTATTTTTCTTTTTGTTTCTCCATTCATCAAACATTAATGTGATCCAATAAGCACCATTTGTTACAAATGGTACTAAGGTTAAAATTACAATAGTCGATAATATAGGGAATGTAACTAAATAGTGAATATTGTTACAATGTGCGAGAATATAATCAATCTTATTTTCACCTAATCTTGATTGATCAACGAAGAATGTAACATAGGGAATCTTCCAATTCCATAAAAGCCACGAAATTATTAAGGTCCCATAAAAGGGACTAGCGATTCTTTCATATAGAATAGCTTTGATTGATTTTGTAAATTCAAACATATAATTTTATAATAATTATATTATTTACTTATATCCTAGTTAATGGATTTATATGCTTCAGCCTGTTTTTTAATTTCATATACAACCATTTCCCAATCTGCTCTTATTATTGAATAAACACAATCAGCTTCCTGGAGTTCTGATAAACCATCACATTGGGTTCCAAAATCAGGATTTTCAGCCCATTCTACTATTGCAGTAGAGCTGATATCACTATAAACATCCTCGGGGATACCAAGGCTCTCAGCATTTAATGTAAAATATTCATGCATTGCATTACATAGTGTTTTAATCCTGTATGCTAGGATTTCATAATCACCTGGCCATTCTTTAGCAGCCATAGATTTTATAGTGGCATGCGTTTTAGGAAAATTTGTTTTAATAAATGATGTATAATCTTCATCCTGTGCATTGACAATAAAGGAGAAGAAGATCATTAGGATAAGAAATAATGATTTTTTCATTTTGGATTGTTTTAGTTATTAATATGTTTTACAGACATATCAAATTTAAGCAAGAGAATCTTCTTACGCAAATTTTTTTCGATTCGTCACTGTTCTGTTTATATAACTTAACAGTCTTACATTCTGGCTCCTGAGACGTGCGATTATCTTATAGCTAAGTATAAGCTGTCGGCATAAAAAGCTGATTGTTTGTTGGAGAATAGCGATGCGTAACTCTTCAGTAGTTTTGGGTTTGTTCATGACAGGATTGATTAGGATTGACTCTTAATCAACGCAATTTTCATACCCAAATTATTTATTCATCCTTGTTTTTGAGTTTGGTCAGCTGATCTATTAATTCGCTCTGCTGTTTAATGATTTTCTTGTATTCTTCGATTATGAGATCCTTATCCTTACATGCCTGGCATTCTTGTTCATTCTTGGCTTTATCTCTTCCTGTCTTATTCCCGATAGTCCTAAATATCTTTTACTACTAAAAAGAAAAATCTGCTTTCGGTCAAATAATTTCCAGATACAAGTAATATTACTTACTTTGTAAGGTTTGGAATAATAATTTAAATCACAGATATGTTCAACAGCGAAGTATATAAAAAAAGAAGAGCAAAGCTCCATGATATTATGAAATCGGGAGTAGCCGTTTTTATGGGGAATGTTGAGGCTCCCATGAATTATCCTGGCAATACCTATCATTTCAGACAGGACAGTAATTTCCTATATTTCTTCGGAATCGATATTCCCGGTCTTGCAGGTGTTATGGATTTTGATAAAGGCACAGATACTGTATACGGGAATGATTTTGACCTTAATGATATTGTCTGGATGGGGCCCCAGCCAACTGTTAAGGAGCTTGCCAATAAATGCGGAGTCACAAACACAGCACCTCTTTCAGATCTTTCCGACAAAATTATCAAGGCAAAAGAGAAGGACCGGAAGATCCATTTTCTTCCTCCCTACAGGGGCGAAACCAAGTTGTCTCTTGGCCTGATCCTCAAGGAAAATCCGTGCGAGCTTAATTCATCAGCTTCAGTCGATCTTATAAAAGCAGTCGTTTCAATGAGATCGATAAAGGAAGATATCGAAATTGCAGAGATTGAGAAAGCTATCGCTATCTCCTATGAGATGCACGTCACTGCAATGAAATTATGTAAACCGGGAGCTAAGGAAAAGGTTATTTTCGGTACTCTTGAAGGTATCGCTTATGCACTTTCTTCAGGACCTTCATTCCCTGCTATCATAAGCATCAACGGACAAACTCTCCATAACCATTCCCATGATAACGTGCTCAGGGAAAATCAGTTACTGGTAAACGATTCAGGTGTCGAAACAGAACTGCATTATGCTTCCGACATCACACGGACAACTCCCGTAGGAGGAAAATTCAACCAGAGACAAAAGGAGATATATGAGATTGTCCTGAAAGCAAATACGGAATCGATAAAAAATGCAAAACCAGGACTTTCAAACCGTGAGCTCCATCTTGGAGCCTGCCGGATCATTGCAGCAGGCCTTAAAGATCTTGGCCTCATGAAAGGTGATGTGGATGCTGCCGTAGCTGCAGGTGCACATGCCCTTTTCATGCCTCACGGACTGGGACATATGCTTGGCCTCGATGTACACGACATGGAAGGTCTCGGAGAACAATATGTCGGCTATGACGAGAAAGCAAAAAGAAGCGAACAGTTCGGACTGGCATACCTTCGTTTTTCACTTCCCTTCAAACCCGGACATGTACTGACAATAGAACCCGGATGTTACTTTATTCCCCAGCTTATCTCCATGTGGAAAAAAGAAAATAAATTCAAAGAATTCATTAACTACAAAAAGGCAGAGACATATCTCGATTTTGGCGGTGTCCGTATCGAAGATGATGTTCTTATTACCAATATCGGTAGCAGGGTTCTCGGGAAACCTATTCCGAAAACTGTTGCCGAAATAGAAAATATCTGTTCAAAGTAATAATATAATTATCCTGAAATCATGAAATACCGTAAACTGGGAAGAACAAACTGGATGGTAAGTGAAATAGGCTATGGCATGTGGGGTATGGCCGGATGGACCGGTTCGTATGACAGTGAATCATTCAATTCCCTGCAACTGGCAGTAGACATGGGTTGTAACTTCTTTGATACAGCCTGGGGCTATGGTGAAGGTAAAAGTGAAAGTATACTCGGTCAACTTGTTAGAGCCAATAAAGATAAAAAGCTCTATACTGCAACAAAAATACCTCCGAAGAATTTCAAGTGGCCCGCCAGACCAGAATATTCACTCGATGATTGTTACCCTCCCGACCATATCGAGGAATATGTGGAAAAAAGTCTCCGGAATGCAGATCTGGATTCTTATGACATCATGCAGTTTCACACATGGGAAGACGATTGGCTCAATGATGACCGCGGAATTAAAAAGATGATCGATCTCAAGGAACAGGGATTGTACCGTGCCATAGGTATAAGCCTTAACCGATGGGAACCATGGAACGGTGTTAAGGCTGTCAGAAGCGGATTTATAGATATCGCCCAGGTGATATACAATATCTTCGATCAGAATCCCAGGGATGAACTCTTCCCGGCCTGCCGGGAGATGAATGTCGGGGTAATTGCCCGTGTACCTTTTGATGAGGGTACATTGACAGGAACACTGACAAAGGATAGCAAATGGCCTGAGGGCGACTGGAGAAACACCTATTTTGTACCCGAAAACCTGATCTCAAGTGTTGAACATGCAGATGCACTTAAACCGCTGGTCCCTGATGGAATGACCATGCCGGAAATGGCTTTGAGATTCATACTTGGGGAATCCACAGTCAGTACAATCATCCCAGGTATGCGTAAGCCGCATCATGCAAGTATGAATATGGTGGCAAGCGATGCCGGACCTCTGGATCCGGACCTGATGAAAGAACTGGAAAAACACCGCTGGGACCGGACTCCTAAATCCTGGTCACAATAATGAAGGTCTTGCAGCTTTGCCCTGCGAAGCCTTCCGCGAGCCCTGAAGCTACTCTTTTGTATGACAAACTGAATAGAAATAGCAAAAAACTACCTGTCAATCCATTTTTTGAAATCGGCAACCCTGTCGCGGCTGACAATATATTCATTCCTGTCTTCCTCATTTTTCAATGTTAGCTTAAGCCTGCTTGAGGAGTAGTTATACATCGATGCTATTGCATTTATGTTAACAATGCATTCACGGTTGATCCTGAAGAATTTACGTGGGTCAAGCATACCTTCAAGTTGTTCGAGGGAATAATCAATTCCATAATCTCTACCCTGATTATCAGTAAGAAAGACATTGCGATTATGTATGCTGAAATGACCTATCTCAGAAACCATTATTGATCTGTACTTCTCGCCTATCCTGATAAGAAATCTGGATTTATACTGATTCCTGAATTCATAAAGAAGTTGTCTGAAATCGCGTTTAAAAGGATCTTTGTCGGTAAATATCTTTTTAAACTTATCCAGAGCTGTTTTAAGCGCTTCTTCATCAATTGGTTTCAGCAGATAATCAACACTGTTAACCTTAAAAGCTTTGAGTGTATATGCATCATAAGCAGTGGTGAAAATTACAGGTATCTCTACTTTAATCGTCTCGAAGATCTCGAAACAGAGTCCGTCATCGAGCTGAATATCCATCATGATAAGGTCAGGTAGCGGTTTCTCCTGAAGACGGTTAATTGTCTCCTCGACTGTCTCGCAAACATCAATTACTGTTATTGATTTGTCTATCTTATGAAGGATCCCGATAAGTTTGTCGGCAGCCGGAATTTCATTCTCAACAATAAGGATATTCATAATAAAGGTACTTTAACTAAAAAATTATCATTGGTTTCTTCAATAATTAGATCTCTGCCTGTTGCCAGTCTTATTCGTTCTGCAAGGTTACTTAGCCCCAGCCCGGTTGATTCCAGTTTCATTGCCATCTTCTGAAGATTATTATTTACAACAATATATTGATCTTCAGTATAAACATCAATTATTAAAGGATTCTCCCTGGTTGTAATATTGTGTTTAATTGCGTTCTCAATAAGTATCTGAAGTGATACCGGAAGAATTTCATATTTCTCCGCTTCAGGAGCATTTATCCTGAGTTCTA
>CAZTXH010000073.1:0-8963 GCA_964617415.1 uncultured Rikenellaceae bacterium
CAAAATATTTTCAATAATATAATCAATTTATTTATCATTCCCGACACTCATATAATAAAAAATATTAGCTGCCGTTTCACTCAAAGCATTTTCAGCTGATAAGATATTATAGATTTTTATAAGGCAGTCATCAAAATATAATTCCAGATTAAGTAAATCTTCCATAGTTACTTCAGAATCCGGATTAAGATTTTCTTCCAGGCATTCATTTATCTGCTTTGTAAGTTTCTCACATGGAAAATCCAGCCAGCAATTCATTACTTCAGCGATTTTTTTGTGTCTTTCAAGGTATCTCTCCCTCTCTTTTTCATGCTCATAAAGCTCAAATATCAATGACTTTATTTCATTGTTTTCAATACTTTCATAAATATCATGGTATAATCCGGCAACCTGCTTATGATAAGACTGGATCTGCTTAATTATTTCACTTTTTTGCCTGTACATCGCGTATATCTTTTATAATTAATATCATTTTTATTACAATACTTTCAATGCAAAGTTACACTCCTATGTCATTAATTACAAGTAAGTTGCGATCAAAGGCATCATCTATTACCTTGATATTCATCAACTATTTATTTGAGTTTGATTGTATTGGAAAATTGATCCTGGATTGTTGATCAGGTGGTTATCCTCGCTGGTTAATTATTTTTAATCGTTCAAGGTCAATGATCTCTATCTTTTTCCCTTTTATTTCAAATATTTTTTCATCCCTGAATTCCGATAAAATTCTTACAATACCAGTCGGAGAGTTCCCTTGAAAAATCACAACAGAGAGTAGTTAAATCCTTAATACCATCTCTGTTAATAATACAGATTCTGGTTTCCTTTAACGTGACGGCAGTGAAATAATATGTGTCATCACCAAACAGTGATGTTAATCCAATGTAATCATCGGAATTAAGCAGTTTTATGATTATATTTTTGTCCGGACCCTCAATGTACATTTTAACAAGACCATCAATTATATACAATATGTCTGTAACATGGGCTCCTGCTTTAACAATTGTTTCCCCTTTTTTATACCGGATATGGGATTTTTGCAGTTCATAAAATACTTCCGCGTCTTTTGTCCTTTGAACAAAACATTTAGGTCTTGCATAACAATCATTACAACTCGTTCTGACTAAATATCTGTCCATTAAGTAAATTTATTTGAACTAATTAAATATTAGTTGTCCTGTTAATCAGGATTATGGATATTTATTCTTTAGTATTTCTTAAATATTCGATGAATTAACGTTGAAATAAATATTCGTTCTCCTTAACAAAATTAACAATAAGATCGCATATTTTAAAACTTGATTTAGATATAGCATCTTATTGTCCAATGGCACCTGGTGTAATTAAAAATACTGTTTGGATAAGGCCCATATTTTATACTTGCCATCTTCTATCTATTTCACAGGATTTAAATCTTCTTTAAAATTTTTTACATTTTTTTATATATTTCTTGACTAATTAGAATATAATGCTTAATTTTACTCATTCCTAAATAGTATTCATTTTTATTTGAGAATCATTCCTATTTAGTTGTTATTGACATTTGAATTTATTATATGGTTAATATATCTGTTGTAGAATTGTTATCAAAGCATGGATTAAAAATAACTCCGCAAAGGATAGCTATTCTGGATGTAATCCTTAATCATAAAGAGCATCCAACTGCTGAAACCATATGCAGTTTATTAAAATCAAATCACCCGAATATCTCCACCGGCACAATCTATAAAACACTTGATACTTTTACATCAAAAGGAATTATAATGAAAGTATACTCTGAATCAGAAACGATCAGGTATGATCCGGTAACTGAAAAACATCATCATTTGTACAATATTGATACAGGAAGAATTGAAGACTATTATGACAGTAATCTAAATGAATTAATTAATAACTACCTCAAAAAGAAAAATATACCAAATTTTAATATCGAAGATTTTAAACTTCAGATACTAGGGAAATTCACAGATAAGAAAAACAAAAATAAATAATCATATTAATTTAAAAACTTGAGAATTATGGCAGAAATTGGAAGAGCAATCGTAAAAATGGATGTTGATAAATTAATCGACCTCCTTAACAAAGCACTGGCCGACGAGTGGCTCGCCTATTATCAGTATTGGATAGGTGCCAAAGTAGTTAAAGGTCCTATGAAAGATGCTGTTATCAGTGAGCTGGAACTACATGCAACTGAAGAATTAACACATGCCGAGCTGCTTGCTGTAAGAATAGTGCAGCTTGGTGGAACACCTGTACTGTCACCTGATGAGTGGTCAAAAATTACAAATTGCGGCTATGATACACCAGAGAATCCACACGTCGAAGAAATACTAAATCAGAACATTAAAGGCGAACAGTGTGCTATCCGTACCTATAGCGATTTGCTGGACATTACACGTGAAGCTGATCCTGTTACATACAATATTGTTCTGAAAATAATAACTGATGAGGTTGAGCATGAAGAGGATCTTGCTGCATTGAAAGAAGATCTTGAATTGATGCTAGAAAAGAATAAGTAATTATTAATTAAACCTTTAATAATATGTGTGATTCGACTACATTTTCAATGCCAAGAATTGGGGAAAAGGCTCCTGAATTTAAGGCTGTAACAACTCAGGGAGATATTAATTTCCCTTCCGATTACATAGGAAGCTGGGTAATACTTTTTAGTCACCCTGCTGATTTTACTCCTGTTTGTACATCGGAGTTCATGACATTTGCCATAATGGAAAAGCAATTCAATGAGGCAAATTGCAAACTGGTAGGCTTATCTGTAGACGGACTTTACAGCCATATTGCATGGCTGCGTACCATAAAGGAAAAAATCGAATACAAGGGGATGAAGGATGTTGAAGTTACATTCCCGCTTATCGAGGATATCACTATGGAGGTAGCTACAAAATACGGGATGATCCAACCCGGGGAAAGTAATACTAAAGCTGTAAGAGCTGTATTTTTTATCGATCCCAATGGAATTATCCGAACAATCATTTATTATCCTTTAAGCCTCGGTCGTAATTTCGATGAGCTGTACAGAGCTCTAATAGCATTGCAAACTGCCGATGAGTTTTCAGTCGCTCTCCCTGCCGACTGGCATCCTGGTGACGATGTTATTATCTCGCCTGCAGGTTCATGCGGAACTGCAAAAGACAGGATGGAGGGGAAAGAAGAGGGCCTCGATTGTAAAGACTGGTTTTTCTGTACTAAGAAACTTGATAAAGAAATAGTGCTAAAAGCAGTATTGAAAAAATAACACTTTAGAAATACTTTATTTTTAACCGCAAAGAACCCTGAGTAAGTTTTATTTTGCGAACTTTGCGGTTATTTTATACCTGTCTGATGAATGAATTTGACATAAAAGCAGTAGGATGGGATCAGGATCCGATGCATATTGAAAGGTCAAAATCTGTTGCGAATGGGATTATAGATATAATACCTCATTCTAGTGATATGACCGCTCTTGAATATGGCTCCGGCACCGGAATAACAAGCTTCTTTCTGAAGGATCATTTCAAAGAGATTACCATGATGGATAATTCAGCCGAGATGGTAAATGTTATGAACAAAAATATTCTTAAGTCGTCTGTTCAAAATCTTAAAGCAGTATTATTTGACCTGGAGAAGAATCAGTGGAAAGGGAATAAATTTGATTTAATAATAACTCAAATGGTTCTTCATCACATATCTGACTATAAAAGCGTTCTCGGTAAATTTTCAATAATGCTGACCCATGGAGGCTATATAGCAATAGCTGATCTCTATAGTGAAGATGGCTCATTTCATGGTGAGAATTTTAAGGGTCACAAAGGATTTGATATAAGAATACTTTCATCTGAGATCCGCTCCTTAGGTTTTAATATTGTATCTGCCAAAAAGTGTTTTTCCATAAATAAAGAAATCCCGGGAACAGGAATAAAACGATTTGATCTATTCTTACTGATCGCAAAAAAATCACCACGTGTATAACCACTTCTCAGACGATGTACATATTTATAAGCTGTTCATAGAGTTCCTGTTTCCCGCTTATAGCAGCAGGCTCTCCTTTTTTAACAGCAATACTCCTTAGCTTTGGAAGGGTAAGTATACCCCTTTCAAAATCTTTTCCTGCTCCCCTGTCAAAGGATGTGTATCTTTTCTTTCTCATTTTAAGATAGTCACTATCCTTCAATATTTTATCAGCGATAAACAAGGCCCTTGCAAATGTATCCATACCACTTATATGGGCTATAAAAAGATCCTCAATATCAGTTGAATTCCTTCTTATATGGGCATCGAAATTTATACCTCCTGTTTTGAATCCCCCTGCCTGAAGAATAACCATTATTGCTTCGGTAACTTCATAAATGTTTGTTGGAAATTCATCGGTATCCCATCCATTTTGGTAGTCACCTTTGTTGGCATCGATACTTCCTAGTAATCCGGCATCTGCAGCAACCTGAAGCTCATGCTGGAATGTATGGCCGGCTAGAATAGCATGGTTAACTTCAATATTCAGTTTAAAGTCCTTGTCAAGTTTATGCTCACGAAGGAAACCGATTATTGTGGCCACATCATAATCATATTGATGTTTCGATGGTTCCATGGGTTTTGGTTCAACCAGGAATGTTCCTTTAAAACCATTCTTTCTCCCATAATCACGTGCCATTGAAAGCACCATACCCATATGTTCAAGTTCTCTTTTCATATCGGTATTATGAAGGCTCATATAACCTTCCCGGCCACCCCAAAATACATAATTCTCACCTCCCAGCTCTATTGTGGCATGAATGGCATTTTTCAGTTGTGTGCCTGCACAGGTAACAACAGCAAAATCAGGGTTTGTTGCTGCTCCATTCATATAACGGGGGTGTGAAAAAAGATTTGCTGTACCCCAGAGAAGCTTCACTCCTGTCTGTTTCTGTAGTTTTTTCATGATGGGAACCGTTTTTTCAAGTCGCTTTTCGATCTCAAGAACTGTCCCGTTACCAACAACATCCACATCATGGAAACAGTAGTAACCTGATCCAATCTTTGTGAAAAATTCAAAAGCCGCATCTAGCTTCATTCGTATCCTGTCATCAATATCTTTAACATCTTCCCATGGAAAGATATGTGTTGCATCACCAAAAGGATCGCTCCCATCACCGCAGAATGAATGCCAGTAGGCAATGGCAAAGCGAAGATGATCCTTCATCTTCTTGCCGGAAACAACCTGGTTGGGATTATACCACCTGAATGCCAGAGGATTCTTTGAATTCTTACCCTCGTACTTTACTTTTCCTATTCCGGGATAATACTCTTTTTTGCCTTTGTAAATCATATTAGTAAGTTTTTATGTTTTGACGATAAATAATTTTAGCTGACAATACTTTGTGTTCTTTAGTGTGTACACGAAGGAAGTACATAAGATCAAATTGTGTTAAGGTAATTTACCCAGGTCTGATAAGCGTCATTGTATTTCTCTGCTTTTATTTTATCGGGTATAGTTACACCAACCTCTTTCAAACCTTTAAATGCTTCTTTAGCTGACTTATAATACCCACAACCAATACCTGCACCTCTTGCAGCACCCAGAGAACCATCGGTATTATAAAGATGTATCTCTTTACCGGTTATACATGATAATGCCTCCCTGAATACAGGGCTCTGGAACATATTTGCTGCTCCGGCTTTTATCACTGCAGGTATAATACCTGTCTCTTTCATTATTTCAAGCCCGTAATTTATTGAAAAAACAATACCCTCCTGGGCTGCCCTGAATAAATATGCATTTGTATGCGTATTAAAATTCAATCCCACTACTCGTGCTCCTACATCCCTGTTCCCAAGCATACGTTCAGCACCATTGCCAAAAGGAAGGATAGTGAGTCCTTCGGAACCAGGTGCTATCCTTTCAGCTAACTCATTCATCTCATTATAGTTTATATTACCCCCTGCATTTCTTTTTAACCATGAATTAAGTATGCCTGTTCCGTTAATACACAATAATACTCCAAGCCGGGGCCGTAATTCGGAATGATTAACATGAAGGAAACTGTTTACCCTGGAAAGTGGTTCATGTTTTTTCTGGTCAGTAACACCGTAAATAACTCCAGATGTTCCGGCAGTTGCTGCCACCTCACCCGGTTCCATTACGTTAAGTGATAATGCGTTGTTTGGCTGATCACCAGCCCTGTAGGAAACCGGGATTCCCCCCGGCAGGTCAAGCTCATCAGAGACTGATTTCAGCAAGCTCCCCTGGAGAGAAAAGGATGGCATCGCGGCAGCAAGAATATCCTTTTTAAATCCGAAGAAATCAAGTAACTCCTCTGAAACACTCTCATTAACAAAATCCCAGAAGATGCCTTCTGATAGTCCTGAATAAGTTGTCACTGTTTCGCCCGTAAGCCTTAAGGCAAAATAATCACCTGGAAGTACTATTTTATGTATCTCTGCAAAAAGTTCAGGTTCATTCTCTTTTATCCAGGCAAGCTTTGAAGCTGTGAAATTACCCGGAGAATTCAGCAAATGAGCCAGGCAATACTCTTTCCCAATCCCCTGGAATGCCTTGTCGCCATAATCAACAGCTCGTCCATCACACCAGATTATAGATGGACGCAGGACCTTTAAATTTTTATCAAGTGTCACCAAACCATGCATCTGGTAAGAAATACCTATTGCTCCAATCTCATTTTTCCTGGCTCCAAGTTGATTATTACAATCTGATATTGAAGCTTTCAAGTTTGTCCACCATGTTTCAGGATCCTGTTCTGCCCATCCCGGCTTTCTTGCAATTATCTTCATCTCATCCTCAGGATGGAATGAAGAAGCAAGGCAATTGCCTGACTCACCGTCAATTACAGATACTTTTACCGAAGAGCTTCCCAGATCAATTCCTAATAATAACATCTTAAGTATTATTAATTTTGATGACTATCAGGAAAGATTAATATAAATTTATTATATGATAGCAATCGTTAATAAGAGATTCCTCGCTAACGCTCGGAATCTCAGCTTTATTATTAATCATTCCCGACACTCATATTAATTTTTATTTAGTATCAGCTAGTAATGCTTAAAATTAGAATTATTTCTGTAATTTCATACCTATATAATTTTATTTTTAATGGTCACATTAAAAAGAGAAAAAATGATCAGCAAAATTAAACTGATAGTTATACTTTCTTTTTTGTACACAACCTGTTTCAGTCAGAAACTTGCTTTATTTGAAGTAAATCTCTCCGGTAAAACTTCCGGACTCGATATTCCTATAAGTATTGATCTTAATGATATAACACATTTACCTGATACACTTCTGAGCCTTTATGAGATTACCAATAATACGAGAACTGAAATTCCTTTCCAGGTTGAACAGGGTGATCCCCATAAGCTTCACTGGATCATAAGCACCGGAAACAGAACCTCAGGTAACTTCATATTCGAACTTATCAGGGGTAAAGCAAAACACCATGAATCTGTTGAAGCTACTGCAAAAAATGGAACATTGATAATTCATAAAGGAGATCAAAACTTCCTGCAATACTATTTTAAAACCGTATACCCACCTGAAGGTGTGGATAGCGCCTATAAAAGAAGCGCCTTTATACATCCCCTGTGGTCTCCTCATGGACAGGAACTTACACGTATTCAGCCTCCTGACCATTATCACCACTATGGTATCTGGAACCCCTGGACACATGTCAGGTTTGAGGGCGATATTATTGATTTCTGGAACCTGAATGCCAGACAGGGTACTGTTCGCTTTGCCAATTTTGTATCAGTTGAAAACGGCCCCCTGTTTTCTGAGTTTAAGGCTATACACGAACATGTTGTTTTCAAAAAAGGGGGAGGAGAAAAAATTGCCATGAATGAGCTTCAGGATATCCGTGTTTATGCTCCACAAGGCAACCAGGATTATTTTATACTTGATTTCAACATACAGCTTAATTGTGCAGGTGAAAATCCCGTTGAACTCCTTGAATACCGTTATGCAGGACTAGGATGGAGGACTACACGAGAATGGAATAACAAAAACAGTATGGTACTTACCTCTGAAGGCAAAACAAGGAAGGAGGCAGATGGAAGCAAAGCGCGATGGTGTATTGTACAGGGAGAAATTGAAAATGACTATGCAGGAGTTGTAATGATGTCGTATCCTACAAATTATAATTTTCCTGAACCATTGCGTATCTGGCCGGAAGACCAGTATAACCGGGGCGATATGTTTGCCAACTTCTGCCCTACTAAGAATATGGACTGGTTCCTTGAACCAGGAAAAAATTATTTGCTTCGCTATAGGTTCCTAGTTTATAATGACCGGTTAAACAGCGAAAAAGCAGAAAATGCCTGGCAATATTTTGCCCATCCTCCTGAAATTAAAATCACAAAATATTAACACATGAAGAGAAGAAGATTTGTTTCAAGAAGTATGACGGTTGCAGCAGGCACAGTTGTATTACCTACAATTATCCCCTACAAAGTTATGGGGAAAAATCCTCCCAGTGATCAGATAAATGTTGGCCAGATAGGATTTGGAAGGATTGCTATATCACATGATCTCTATGAGATATTGAAATACGACGAGGCAAGAGTTATTGCTGTAGCCGATTTTGATTCAAAGAGGCTTGCACAGGGTAAGAAATATATAGAAGACTTCTATGCAAAAAAAACCGGAAAGACTGGCTATATTGATGTAAAGACTTACGGTGATTATCACGAGATTCTGGCAGATAAAAATATTGATGCCGTTATAATTTCAACACCTGATCACTGGCATGCCCAGCCGGCACTTGAGGGTGCTCTGGCAGGAAAGGATATTTACCTTCAAAAGCCTACATCACTGACTGTTGCCGAAGGGAGACTTCTCAGCGATATTGTCAGGCAAAAAAAGGTTATTTTACAGGTAGGAACACAGCAACGTTCATCAACACAGTTTCGTGTAGCTGCTGAACTTGTCCGTAATGGAAGAATAGGAGAACTTGAAACAGTTAAGATAGGACTTC
>CAZTXH010000074.1:0-6142 GCA_964617415.1 uncultured Rikenellaceae bacterium
GCTTCAGTGATAAGAGAAAATCGTTCAATGGTTTTAAAATCCCTTGTTTTTGCAAGACCAACACGTACGCCATGCCTGGAATAGGCACTGTAAGTTATAAGATATTCACCATCGAGAAAAATAATCCGGGGATCTTCGACACCGTACTCTTCATATTCTTTGAATATCCCTTCCGTAGCAGGGACCATGAAAGGTTCTTTGTCGACTTTAAAAACAAACCCGTCATCACTTTCTGCTTTACCCAATATACTTCTCCCGTTATGCTTATGAGACCGGAAAATCATTATATACCTGTTATACAATTTTACAACCCCTGCATTATGTACGGTGACAACCGGATAAGGCACATCATCCTTTGTAAGGATAGGATTATGCTGATATCTTTTTATTAACATGATTTACAGTTTGCTTTTACTTTCAACTGATCCGGTATTTGTATCAGATCTATACTTCATATTCTTCAAATGCCAGGAGAACTGTCAGGTGTGAGATTAAATATGCCAGCGAACTTTCAGCACCCTGGTTCCGGTTCACCCCGTAATTTTCAAAACCGTCGCAACAGCCTTTGGTTTCAAAATCGAATAAACTCATTCTGAGATCATTTTCTCCCAGAAACCACATGAAGCAGGCAAATAATTTAATGAGATATTCTTTATCCCTGGTCAGATGAAAAGCCTGGTGATACATTAATATCATGGCCAGGGCATCCACCGGCTGCTGGGCAAACATGGAACGTTCACTATCTTTTTTATACCATTCTTCATTACCAATAACCGATAAATAACCGTCTTTTAGTGTAATTTCTGATAAAAAATTCATGGTTCCCAAAGCAGTCTCAGCTATTTTATCATTTTTAAGCAATTCTGCCGCATGTAAAAGAGCGAGCGGTAATATCCCATTATCATAAGCCAGTAATGATTCAAACCATTTCCAGTCATCAGAGCTGTTTGCTTCATAATGTTTGATCAGCTTCCCGGCAAGATTCCTTAATCTTTCGGTCATTGAATCATCATCTGGATTTCTTCTGAGGTAATAACTAATTCCTACCAGTGTATTGGCAATGCCTCTTATAGACTGGAGTTTTTCAAAGTTTGGAGATGCATTAAAGAAAATCAATTTCCCGATCTGGTAATAAGCATCGTTAGGTGCATTGGCAATCAGATATCCGAGTGCCCAGATAGTCCTTCCGAAAGAATCTTCCGAACCTACCTTATCGAGAAAGTTCCGGTTGAAACTCAGGAAATTCCTGAATGTACCGTCTTTGTTTTGCATGTAATGGATATAGCTTAAATATATGGGAGATAATTCCAGGGCCAGGTTATCTTTTTTTTGCCTGTATGCCATGAGCACCATAAGCAAGGCTCTTGCATTATCATCCAGGCAATAGCCTTCTTTTAAATTTGGAATACCGAATTTTGCATGTTGAATGATCCCGGTATCATCTGTTAAATGTTTAATATGTACAAGTGAAAACGGAGGCAGAATAAGCGGATCAAGAATGGTTTCCTTTTTTACAAATATTTCCGGTTTATCAATCAGAATCGTTTTTGCGACAGTGATATACTTATCTCCTGTTTTATCCCATTTTATTGTTTTGCCATAATCATATGCCTTTTTCCGCAGATTCTTTAATGACTTCGGATTATCCAGTAATTCAATTAAAATTGTTGAAAGTTCATTCAGATCATTAAAGTTAAAAAGCTTTCCCCTTCCATCTGCCAGTAATTCTATCGCATGCCAGTAAGGTGTTGAAACAACAGCTGAACCTGCACCTATTGCATAAGAAAGTGTTCCGCTGGTAATCTGAGCTTCATTCAGGTAGGGCGTAACATAAATATCGGATGCATATATATATTTGAATAATTCTTTTTGATTAATATACTCATTCAGGAAGAAAACATGTTGGCTCAGGTTAAGGCTTTTGACTAAATGTTGAAGATAATTACGGTATTCTTCGCCGGAATACCGGAGAACATTCGGATGGGTTTTCCCCAAAATCATATATAAAATCTCAGGATGCTTATCAATAACTTTCGGTAATGCTTTTATTACGGTTTCAATCCCTTTATTCCTGCTGATAAAACCGAAAGTAAGAAGGACCTTTTTATTCTCGAGATGGAATTCCTTTTTGGATTGTAACTTGTTAAACTGAATATCAGGCACCCCATGTTCAATATATTCAATTTTTTTTTTATCTATTTTATAAATTGTTGTAAGAAATTCAATGGCTTTATGGCTCATCACAACAATTTTAGTGGCCATTTTGCATATTTCCGTCAATATTGCTTTTTCATTGTAGGAGGGGGTTTTAATAATTGTGTGAAGGGTTACTATCAGGGGAATTTCAAGCCGGTGAAGCAGAGGAAGAATATATACTCCATTTTGTCCTCCAAAAATACCAAATTCATGTTCCAGAATACACAGGTCAGCACCGCTGAGATTAATGAATTTGACCGCTGATAAATAATCTCTTTGATGCTCTTGTCTTATTGTCAGTTTTACTTCTTCGGGGTAATCATAAGTTTGTTCATGATCGTTCAGAGCTACAATGAATCCTTCAACTGAAGTATTCGTCGTTTTATTTCCTGTTTGCCGGCTGGCAGGGTTCATTACCATGGAATTGTAGAGGTTCCAGGTAAAAATACCAATACCACATTCCCTCGGAGGATAAGTTCCTATATATGCAATTTTCATACTCCCAAAGATACAATTAATAAACTACATTAATGGACAGTTTAGGTGATTTAAAAACCCTTTTAAATCGGTGATCTACAAGGGTTAATATTTTGAAGGTTGAGGTGCCACCAGGAATCCTTTCAGCAATCTTTAATGCAATTATTATTTATTTCTATTTATGCTCAAGCACCATCTATACGAAAAAGTCTCCTGTTTGAGGTTTCAGTGTTTGTCGTCAGCTAAAAGAGAAATAAAATGGACGGATAATTTTGGTTAAATTGTTTAATCAAAGCAATAATCGTCCCATTATTTGTTCTGTAATTTCAAGGGAGGTTTTCTACCAAATTCACACTAAATTTGATCAAGTAATTGTTTGGTGGAGGATTTTTCAAATAAAAAATAGTTATTGTATAAAGTATGAATACTCCCTTCGCTACAAAGCACAATCACATAAGCCTGTATGACAATAACATACAGGCTTATATATTTAATATTGGAAGCCATTTGGAAGCCTGGCCTATTTTTCTGATCATCTATTAATCCCTTCAATTATATGTGTTCTTAAAAATAATAAACTATAATACAGAACATTTCGACGGATATCCGAAACAATATCAATCAGATTCATCTTCGATATCGACTTACTTTAATACTTTTCAAATTCTCCTCTAAATCATGTAACTTGAAAAGTACTCTTGTCCCTATCCTGAATCCTTTAACCATTCCCCTTTTAGTGTATTCGTGTAATGTAGATACACTAATCTTTAAGAAAGATGCAGTCTCTTAATAAGTATTCATTTCTATGAAGATATAGATGCCTCAAATCGAGGGATATCAGGTTGTTATTTTCAAGATACTGTGTTGATAAATACAACTGAATCCAAAATTGGAATTTATCTCATTAAGGTATGTTGTGCCTTTGGTATCCTTAATTAAGTCAATGCCAGATACTTCCAATCCGATTGCCTTACTTGCCCTAACACATGTTATCTGATCATCCATTGATAACCGGATAAGTTCACCGGTACCTCCCTGGCTAAGATTGCTGCGAAAATTTCCTCTGCGAGCAGTTCGCTGATAAGCCATAACAACTTTATCACCCATGACCACTGCACGGATATCTTTTCCCCGTGATTCTATATACTGCTGGATGATAAAATCAGATTTGTTTTTTATGAGCCCCTCTATTGTAGAGACTGCTGACTTTCGGGATTCCATAAGTATAACTCCTGCTCCCTTAGACCCATAGTTGTACTTAAGTATCAGTGGGATACCTCCGACCTTATCTATCAGGAAATTAATATTATTGGAAGTTCTTACATAGAGTGTAATTGGTGTTTTGATCCCGAATCTGGAGCATAACAGCAGTGTTTGAAATTTGTTTGCAGCAGCTCGTATCCCTGGAGCGGATTGTATGGAATAGATACCGAGGTTTTCGGCAAGGTGCTCAATAATAAATGAATTATAAATTAAATTGTTACCTATCCTTGGTATTATAGCATCAATCTCTTTAATGGTGATTCTTGCCGCAGTTTTTGGTAAAAGGTCATATATCCGGTCATATCCACTCTCAATGTTTGAAACAAGAGGGGAGAAGTATGCAGGATTATCCGCCTGACGGCGGATGATCCCATTCCGGGCCTCCCTGTATCGCTTAAATAACCTTTCGGGTTTTGTTTCTTTTCCCTCAACTCCTTAAAATTATGCAGATTATCCTATATGTTTACAGAAACAAGCTCCCCTCTTTGCGAAGCAGAGAGGGGCGGGGGGGTGAGTACATGAGAAATCAGTTGAGGCTGCGGGGAGAGGTAGATCTCCGGGATTATCCGCCTGACGGCGGATGATCCCATTCCGGGCCTCCCTGCATCGCTTAAATAACCCTTAGGGTTTTGTTTCTTTTCCCTCAACTCCTTATGAAAGCAAGCTTTCATCGGAGTATCGGAAAAACAAACAACCCCGCTGGCGCGGGGTTATTTAAGCTCAGCGGAGAAAGAGGGATTCGAACCCCCGGTCCCGATTCCTCGGGACAACGGTTTTCAAGACCGCCGCATTCGACCACTCTGCCATTTCTCCTTCGTCCACCGTAGCTTTCTTTGACCGACGAAGCTTCAGCGTAGTCGGTAGCGGAGGAGGTAGCGTAGGCGGATCCGCCGCAAATATAATGCTTTTTTGATTTTGACCTGTTTTTATTAGAATGTATTGTGTAATATGTTATATATCAACAAAATATATATTTTACTGATATAATGTGAGCAAAATGATGAGACTTAATGGTTTCATCCTGTGAAAAGATGCGGATGTGCGATTTAAAAGCTATTTGAGGTTTTGATCAAAAAAAATGGATGTTTTAACCTAAAATCCGCACTATTTGTGGAAAAACGGCAAAATAAATTTGCATATGAATATAAATAGAATAAATTTGTAATTAATAAGACACAATGGTCTAACCTTTAATACTAGTAATTATGACAAAAAAAGATTTAGTAGCTGCTATTGCAAAAGATGCAGACCTTACAATTAAGGATGCAGGTAAAGCTCTGAATGCATTTGTAGATTCAGTTGGAAAAGCTATGAAAAAAGGCCAGAGGCTACAGCTTCCTGGTCTGGGCACCTTTAAAGTAACCAAAAGAAGTGCAAGAGTGGTACGTAACCCTCGTACCGGTGCTAAACTTAACGTTCCTGCCAAAAAGGTCGTTAAATTCAAAGCTGCTCCTGCTCTCGACAAAGGTCTTTAATCTTTGATGATGAGATTGCTGAGGGGTGTTTGTTCACCCCTTTTTTATTTTAAGTAATCAAAGATACTTGGTCTTTCCTCTAACTTATCAGGATTTTATAAAAGAAAATGCCTTGTGAAAGCAACTAAAACACTGCTGATAAAATTTTGAAGAATTTTTTATTATTTTTGACTCAATGAACCTGGCCTAAATGTTACCAGATGAATTGTATCATTGTAGATGACGATAAGGTAAGTTGTAAAATACTTGAAGGCTATGTGAAAAAATCAATTTCACTTAACCTGATCGGTGTTTTCAATGATTCAGTAGCAGCACGTAACATACTTACTGAACGTAAAGATATTGATCTTGTACTGCTCGATATCCAGATGCCTGAGATGAATGGTTTCGACTTTATCGGCAGTCTTGACTACCCTCCCAATATAATAATAGTATCGGTAGCTGAAGAATATGCTGTCCAGGCATTCGATTTTAATGTGGTAGACTATATGCTAAAACCCGTTTCCTACGGACGTTTCTGCAAAGCTATCGATAAAACAATCAGGTACTTCTCACGTAAGGATTCAGCTACAAATACCGGCGATGAGGAGATTTTTATCAAGAAAAGCTCATCACTCGTTAAACTTAAGCTTAAAGAAATAATATATATCGAAGCTCTTGAAAATTATGTCACCCTGACCACAGCTGATGACAGGTTTACTATTCATTTTACCATGAAAGCTATTGAAAAT
>CAZTXH010000074.1:6152-8940 GCA_964617415.1 uncultured Rikenellaceae bacterium
ATTTTTATCAGAGTACACAGATCCTATATTATAAATAAGAGCATGATACAGGCCATAAAAGAGAACTCACTTGATCTTAAGGTCGGAGATACACTGAAAAGTATCCCCGTCGGAAAATCATTCAGAGATTCACTCCTGAATGATATTAATGTTATGGCCAGATAACATTAATATTTTCAGATGATTACAGATCGTCAACTTTTTCTGCTTCACCTCGGACAAACCTCAACAGAACCACTTTTACTTGAGATAACAAAAGCCAAAGGTGTTTTTATGTATGGACCTTCAGGCAAGAAATATCTTGATCTTATATCAGGAGTATCTGTTAGTAATACCGGACACAGACATCCCAGTGTCGTAGCTGCTATAAGGGAACAGACAGATGCATACCTTCATCTGATGGTATATGGAGAAATGATTCAGAGCCCTCAGGTAAAGTATGCTGCTCTTATTGTTTCATTACTCCCTGAATCTCTCAATAACTGTTATTTTGTCAACTCCGGAAGTGAAGCTGTGGAAGGAGCCCTTAAACTGGCCAAAAAATATACACGGAGAAACAGGATTATATATTTCAGTAATGCTTATCATGGTAGCACACACGGGGCACTGAGTGTTCAGGGTAGTGATAAATACAGGAGTGCATTCAGACCATTACTACCTGATACGCTACAGATAGGTTTCAACGATTTTTCGGCACTCGATGCAATTGATACCTCAACAGCCTGTGTTATTATTGAACCGATACAAAGTGAAGCCGGTGTCATCTGTCCGGCAGAAGGTTTCCTTGAGGAGATACGACAAAGGTGTAATGAAAAAGGAGCATTACTAATCTTTGATGAAGTACAGACCGGTTTGGGACGAACAGGCTCTCTGTTTGCTTTAAAAAGGTTTGGTGTTGTCCCCGATATACTGGTCCTGGCAAAAGCTCTAGGAGGAGGAATGCCCCTGGGAGCATTTATCTCTTCCAAAGAGATCATGTCAGCACTTATTACAGAACCTCAGCTGGGACATATTACCACTTTCGGGGGACACCCGGTATGTTGTGCTGCCGGACTTGCCTCACTTAAAGTTATTCTGGAAGAGAAACTGGTCGAAAAATGTGAGGCTAAATCGGCTCTATTTAAAAAACAACTTAACCATCAGTTAATAAGAGAAATAAGAGGCGAAGGACTTCTGCTGGCAGTACAGCTCACTAATCCAGGATATGTAAGATATGTTATAAAAAATGCACCTCAGTATGGCATCATTCTCGATTATTTCCTTTTCTGCGATAATGCATTCAGGATTGCCCCGCCACTTATTATCAGTGATGACGAGATCAATTCAGCCTGCAGGCAGATAAAATTGCTTCTCGATGATGCAATGAAAAACGGAGACAAAGGATGAAACAAAAAGCATTCTACATTATACTTTCCGCATTATTCATGATCCTCTCCATGAATGTAAAAAGCCAGCAATCAAATTCCGAAGAGATCCTCAATGAACTTATTTATGATATCCTCGATACAAAAGATAATGAAGAACGTATCAGATTAAATGATTCTATTATCAGCATTATCGACAATTATGTTAAATCAGAAGAGGTTTTAAACCACAAGTTTAAGGATCTTCAATATATGGGACAGATCTTATCTCCTGATTCAAAGCTTAAAATTATTACCTGGAACCTCATACTTACCGATGGCTCAAATAAATATTTCTGCTACCTTATAAGAAAAGGGAAAAGAAGAAATCCGAACCAGGTTTTTAAACTGACAGGAGTCAGTATGGATGCACCTCCCGAAATAGATACAACTTATTCTGCCGCGAACTGGTACGGTGCACTTTATTATGCTGTTAAACCTTTCAGACATAAAAGGAAAACTTATTATGTCCTGCTGGGACTCGATTATACTAATTTGCTGACTTCCACTAAAATGATTGATATTTTAACTTTTACTGAAGATGGGGGGATCATCTTCGGGAAGGATTGTTTTGTAAGAGATGGTGAAAAAAGATACCGGGAGCTTCTCACTTACTCGGCAGACGGTGTTGTAACATTAAGGTTCAATAGAAGAAAATCGATTATATTTGATCATCTTGTCTCTGTTTCACAGTTCAGACAGGATAGTCCGGAATATTATGTACCTGAATTCTCTTTTGATGGATATTTTCTTAAAAAAGGTTTATGGATATTTAAAGAAAACATTGAGCCGAAGATGAGGAAATAGCTATCTTTAGTATTTTTGATTTGTATGACAAAAACAAAAATGACATATCTCATCTGTTATGATGATCACCGGACCTTTACGGAGGATGTGAGAAAAAGATTTTCTGATACTACCCGTTACGTGGTAGTTTCCTTTCATACAAAAGATGATTTTCTGGAACATTTACAGAAGGAGGCGGATAACGGTTCATGTAAAGTGGCTATTATAGGTGTTCCGGATGCAGTAGAGCAATTTGAAACCATCAATAGCTTAACACAGGATATTAAAGCGACTGATCAGAAAACAGGTATTATACTGCTGGTACCTGCAGATAAAATGGATGAACTTAAGAAAAGCCTGAAGTACAATATAGATACTTATATACCAAAAAATTCCAACAGTATCCTTCGCATTCATAATACGGTAAAAAAGCTGTTCAGCGAACATAACATCGCCATCTACAGGAAGAAGAGGAATGTCTCTTTGCTGGTACTTCTGTCATTCCTTCTGCTTGTTATTATACTGCTGATAGTGTCATATTTCAGGTTCCCTGAGTACTTTTAGGATTACCCGCCAACCCCTAAAGGGGGGGCTAATAC
>CAZTXH010000075.1:0-4917 GCA_964617415.1 uncultured Rikenellaceae bacterium
CTCTTAGGGTATTTCTCAGGAGTGATACCCGTGTCATTGGACCAACACCGCCGGGTACAGGTGTAATAAAGGAGCATTTTGGTGCAACATTATCAAAATCGACATCACCGGCAAACTTCCATCCTTTTTTAGTACCGGGAGCTTCAATACGTGTAGTTCCGACATCAATAACAGTGACTCTATTTTTTACCATTTCGGCTTTGATAAAACCTGGTGAGCCCAATGCAGCTACTATTATATCTGCATCCCTCACAATATCTTCGAGGTTTTTTGTCCGGCTATGTACAACTGTTACAGTTGCATCCATTCCTTTCTGGGAAAGGAGAATACTAACCGGCCGGCCAACAATATTGCTTCTCCCGATCACTACACACTTTTTACCTGAGGTTTCAATCTTGTATCTTTTTATTATTTCAACAATTCCAAAAGGTGTTGCCGGCAGAAAGCCTGGAAGACCGATTACCATTTTTCCAAGGTTAACAGGATGAAAACCGTCTGCATCCTTTGAAGGATCAATAGATTCAATGACTCTGTTTTCATCTATATGATCCGGTAAAGGAAGCTGTACTATGAACCCATCAATATCATCATCATTGTTAAGCTCATTTATTTTGTTCAGTAGCAAATCTTCAGAAATATTTTCTTCCAACTTGATAAGTGTTGATCTGAAGCCTACTTCTTCACAATCTTTTACCTTATTTGCCACGTAGGTGAGGCTTGCAGGATTAGCACCAACAAGAATAGTTGCCAGGTGTGGTATTTTTTTCCCCTGGTTATTGAGTTTTCCCACTTCATCAGCTATCTCCTTTTTGATTTCTGATGCGATTTTGTTGCCATCTATTAATGTATACATCTCTTTGAATTATCTTCTTCCTATAATTCTGGCAGCGGGATTACCACCTTTTGACATCGTCTTCATCATTTTTCGTGTTTCGTCAAACTGTTTCAGGAGTTTATTAACCTCCTGGACAGAGGTACCGCTTCCATCAGCAATTCTTTTTCGCCTGCTACCATTCAGAATGATCGGATTTGTTCTTTCCTCCGGTGTCATACTTCTTATAATAGCTTCAATACCCTTGAATGCATTGTCATCAATATCAAGATCTTTTATGGCTTTGCCTGCTCCCGGAATCATTGCCATCAGGTCTTTTACATTACCCATTTTTTTAATCTGCTGTATCTGTGCGATGAAATCATTAAAATCGAACTGGTTTTTAGCAATTTTCTTTTGCAGCTTTCTGGCTTCCTCTACATCATATTGTTCCTTTGCTTTTTCTACAAGGGAGACTATATCGCCCATACCCAGTATCCTGTCGGCCATACGTACAGGATAGAAGATATCGATTGCATCCATCTTTTCCCCGGTGCTTACAAACTTTACTGGCTTATCGACCACTGAGCGTATTGAAAGTGCAGCTCCACCTCGTGTATCACCATCAAGTTTTGTAAGTCCTACACCGTCAAAATCGAGTCTGTCATTGAATTCTTTTGCAGTATTAACAGCATCCTGGCCTGTCATTGAATCGACTATAAAGAGTATTTCATGCGGATTAATCGCTGATTTTATTGAGGATATCTCATTCATCATCTCCTCATCAATAGCCAGGCGTCCGGCAGTATCGATGATAACCACATTATAACCTTTCATTTTTGCTTCCCTGACAGAGTGTTTGGCTATCTGTACGGGATTCATGTTCCCCTCTTCGGTATATACGGGTACTTCCACTTGCGATCCTATTATCTTAAGCTGTTCAATAGCTGCTGGGCGATAGACATCACCTGCAACAAGAACAGGTTTTTTCCCTTTTTTGCTTGCCACCCATTTGGCCAGTTTTCCACTGAATGTTGTTTTCCCTGATCCCTGGAGACCTGCAATAAGTATGATGGCAGGATTATATTTTATGTTTATATCTGTATTTTCGCCACCCATCAGCTGTGCCAGCTCATCATGAACAATCTTAACCATCATCTGTGATGGGTTGACAGACTTAAGCACCTCCTGACCCAATGCCTTGGCTTTAACTGTATCAGTAAACTGTTTTGCTATCTTATAATTGACATCAGCATCGAGAAGAGCTCTCCGAACCTCCTTTAGTGTTTCGGCAATATTTATTTCCGAAATTCTTCCCTGACCCTTAAGTACCTTAAAGGATCTCTCCAGCCGTTCACTTAAATTCTCAAACATCTTTTATTAGCTATAATTACATTCTTTCAGGCATATCAATTCCCAGCAACCACATTCCCGAACTCAGTACCTTTGATGTTAAGTCAGATATAGCAAGACGCAGGTTTCTTACCGATTGATCCGGTTCTTTAAGAATTGTAAAGTCGTGATAAAACTGGTTATATTCCTTAGCCAATTCATAACAATAATTTGCAACAATTGCCGGGTTATATTCTGCTGCTGATTCAGATACCGTTGTGGTAAAATTTCTCAGGACCTTTATAAGAACAAGCTCTTTCTTCCCTATTTTTGTAAGTTTACGGTATTCAGGGACATACTTTATCCCCATTTGATCTGCTTTCCGGAATACTGATTTTATCCTGGCAAATGTATACTGGATAAAAGGTCCGGTATTACCATTAAAATCAATCGATTCTACAGGATTGAATGTCATGTTTTTTCTAGGATCAACTTTCAGGATATAGTATTTCAATGCACCCAAACCTATCATACTGAATATTTCATCCTTTTCCTTTTTGGAATAATCTGCAAGTTTTCCAAGCTCGAGCGAGACTTCCCTGGCCGTTTCTTTCATTTCACTTATAAGATCATCAGCATCCACTACAGTACCCTCACGTGATTTCATTTTACCCTCAGGAAGTCCAACCATTCCGTAGGAAAAATGTATCAATCCTTCAGCCCATTTGAATTCGAATCTCCTAAGAACTGCTCTAAGTACCTGGAAATGATAGTTTTGTTCATTTCCAACAACATAAATGCATTTGTTGAAACCATAATCTTTGTGTCGCATCACAGCTGTTCCAATGTCTTGGGTAATATAGACTGCGGTTCCATCAGATCGCAGAAGGAGTTTCTGGTCAAGTCCTTCAGAACTTAAATCAATCCATATTGAATTATCATCTTTCCGGGTTAGAATATCTTTTTTTAGTGCTTCAAATACAATATCACGGCCAGGCTGCCATGTTTCCGACTCGTAATATATCTTATCAAAATCGACACCCAGTGCCCTGTATGTCTCATCAAATCCTTTATATACCCAGGAATTCATCATCTTCCACATTTCGATTGTATCACTATCTCCATTTTCCCACTTAAGAAGCATATCCCTGGCTTCTTTTATCGCCGGAGCAGAATCCCTTGCCTCATTCTCTTTTATTCCCTTCTTTACCAGGTCATCTACCTGTTTTTTATATTCCTTTTCAAAGAGGACATAGTATTTTCCTACCAGGTGATCACCTTTCATTCCTGATGATTCAGGTGTTTCACCATTTCCATATTTCTTCCAGGCCAGCATCGACTTGCATATATGTATTCCTCTGTCATTGACAATGTTTGTTTTTATTGCCTTGTGTCCACATACTGAAAGAATCCGGTAAAGAGAAAACCCAAGCAGGTTATTTCGAATATGACCAAGATGAAGCGGTTTATTGGTATTTGGCGAAGAATATTCAATAAGAATTGTCTCCGGGTTGTTTACTTTACATCCTAAAAACAGATCTTTTTCGATAACCATTTTGTGGAAATAGTCAATCCACCATGAATCGGTTACTTCGAGATTAAGAAATCCCTTTATCACGTTATATCCTTTTATTGCAGGAAAAGACTCTATAAGATACTTACCTATTGTATCTCCTGTCTTTTCGGGTGTGTTTTTTGAATAACGCAGCAAAGGAAATACAATGAGTGTGAAGTCGCCCGTAAAATTCTTTTTCGTCTCCTCAATCTGGATCAATTCATCACCCGGATCATTGTTATAAATTTTCCTGACAGCTTCTTTTATCTTTTCTGTAAGAACTTCTTCCATAAATTCTCGCCAAATTTCAGGCAGCTAAGATAGCATTTTAATAAATTGACTTAAAACAAATCATCGCCAAAACAGAAGCATAATGACCTGATTTTAATCATAAGTTTATGCAAACAGGCGAAAATATTTGACTATTGGACAATAATTTTTGATAAAGGGCAGACGAAAAGTGAGTATATTAATAAAAGATATGTTATTTTTATATCAAAATTGATAACTATTTAATTATTAATATTTTTACGTTGGAACAAAAGAATATATATATTGAACCGACAAACAAGACGCCCCAGATAGACCTTAATCATCTGACAGGTGAATTGATCTTTTCTGGCAGATCCATTCCTGAAAATGCAGCCGAATTATATGAGAAAATCCTGCAATGGATCACAGAATATGCGGCTAATCCCCGCCAAACAACAAATCTGAGACTTAATCTCGAATACTTTAATACAGCTTCATCCATCTGGCTGGCAAAAATAGTCAAAGCACTCTGCTCAATCGAGAAGCAGGAAGCAACACTTATGATTCATCTTTATTTCCATATCGAGGAATTTGACAGTATGGATATCGATGATCTCAAGGATGCTTTAAGCCCTATTATTGACATGATCGGAACACCTACCGTAAGTCTGGGAATTAAAATATATGGTACAGATGAAAATGGTGAAATACTAAAGGAATCAATGGTTCTGATTTAAACGGTTTCTTAAACTTATCGTCAATTTCACATTTTCTCATTTTTTTGGCCTAACTTTATTAGGCCATTTATATTTCATTATCATGTACAGGATATTATTATTATTATTATCAATTTTCAGTGTTATGGAAATTTATTCCCAGGGCAAATTAGCTGACAGACAGCCGGTTGCAGCAGGCAGGTATTATGAATCAAACAAGGGTGTTCTTCTAAAGGATATAGCAAGTCATT
>CAZTXH010000075.1:4927-8837 GCA_964617415.1 uncultured Rikenellaceae bacterium
ATCCATCCAATCGGTAACGAGATAAGGGCAATTATCAGTCCTCATGCAGGATATGTTTTCTCAGGTACTATAGCAGCATCAGCCATCTCCGCAACACCAAAGAATAGTGATTTTAAAAATATTTTCCTGGTCGGTTCCAGTCATATTATGGCATTTGACGGAGCATCGGTATATTATGTCGGTGACTTTATTACTCCTCTTGGAAAAGCAGAAGTAAACAGGGAGATTGCCAATAAACTTAAGAATGAGAACAAAGTCTTTAATTTTCCTGTTACTGCACACCTTCAGGAACATAGCCTGGAGGTTCAGATTCCCTTCATTCAATATTATTATGAAAAAACACCAAAAATAGTCCCGATAGTTATCGGTACGAACAATACAAACACAATCAAATCGATTGCTGAAGCTCTAAGACCATATTTCACTCCTGATAATCTCTTTCTTATAAGTAGTGATTTCTCACATTACCCGTCCTATAAAGATGCCATTGGGGTTGATAATAGAACTGCCGAAGGTATTGTATCGGGTAATCCTATGGCATTTCTTAACACTCTTAAAGAAAATTCATCAGAAAATATTGACGGCCTAGCAACAAGTATGTGCGGATGGGCCTCAGGACTAATGCTTATGTATCTTGCTGAGGGTAATAGCAAGCTTGAATTTAAAAGAATAGACTATTGTAATTCAGGAGATACTCCATATGGAGATAAAGACAGGGTTGTTGGATACCATGCTATTGCACTAATTGAAAAAAAACATAATACAAATGCTAATGAAAGCTCATCTGATAATAATCTTTCATTCACAAAACGGGAAAAAGATCAGCTTTTTAACATTGCAAGGAACAGTATAAAGACAATGTTATATGAGAACAAAAGGATTACTATTGATAAAAAAAAGATTCCCGAATCACTCAAAAATCAATTTGGTGCTTTTGTGACTTTAAAGATCGACGGCAGATTGCGAGGTTGTATTGGAAGATTTCTTTCATCAGATCCTCTTTACGAGGTTGTTAGAGCATCAGCTTTATCTTCTGCCTTTGAGGATACAAGGTTTCGTCCTCTTACCAAAGAGGAATATGACAAAATAGATATGGAGATAACGATCCTGGGACCGATGAAGAAAATCAATAACATAAATGAGATTGTCCTGGGAAAACATGGTATCTACATAAAAAAAGATTTTCGGTCAGGGACAATGCTGCCTCAGGTAGCAATAGAAAATGGTTGGAATATCGAACAATTCCTCGGATATACATCGAGAGATAAAGCAGGAATTGGATGGGATGGCTGGAAAAATGCAGAGCTCTACATATATGAGGGGCTGGTACTTGAAGAAAAGGAAAACTAACTATGTATCATGTCGTTGGAACAGCTATCGTTGTTTCTGTATTATATTTAATAAGTTATATCTTTTACCGCATAGGTTTTTTTTCTCTAACCCGTCATAGGAAAATCTGGAATTCTATACTGGCTGTTACATTTCTTATTACCGCACTGGCCGGCTTATTTCTTGCCTTGCAAATAAACTATAAATGGGATTTACCTGTAATTAAGTCAATACTCAAATGGCATGTTGAAACAGGTGCCGGATTGGCAATAACAGGGATATTTCATTTTATATGGCATATTACCTATTTCACGAAAATATTTAAAAGAACAGAAGAGCCCCGGAAACTAAGAGGTTTTCAAAAGATGAGCTCTTCAGACATTGCTGTCAATCTGTTTATTATAGGATTTACAAGTATGTCTGTTCAGATTCTGCTCATCAGGGAAATAATGAATATTTCAGGGGGCTATGAACTGACAGCAGGAACGTTTCTTGCATCCTGGCTTATTACGTCTGCAATCGGTGCTGCAGCAGCAGGAAGCTCATCATTAAATGATATCCGGAGAATCAATCTGGTATTTTCATTAAGTCCCCTAATCTCAATTATATTACTTATTCTTTTATCCAGGCTCTTTCTTGAGCCAGGAGAGACTCCTTCCTTCCTGGTAAGCATGATCTTTACCTTCCTTGTATTGATACCTTTTTGTCTTGTATCAGGTTTTACCTTCGTAAAGCTGCTTGCTTCAGCCAGGTCTGTCAATGATTTCATCCCCGGAAGATCTTTTTCAATCGAAACAACAGGTGGCATCTTAGCCGGTTTAATAATATCGGTTCTGACAGCAGGTTTGTTCAATACATATCAACTTCTTCTCACCATCATCCTGATGTCGATAGCATATACCATTCTGAGATTCTACATAAAAAAGAGGAATAAGAAAATCATAGTAAGAGTATTTTTAGCAATTCTGGCCACTTTTATTATTGTGACACATCCGGATATATTATTCAGGCAGCTGCTTTTGCCTGGCATTAATGTAACTGAGACCAGGGAAACTCCCTATGGAAATATAACATACGGGGAATATGGAGGCGAAAAGAGTATTTATTACAATCAGCGGTTGCTTACATATGTTGATGATGCTGTTGAACGTGAAGAGAATATACATTATGCAATGCTGCAGATTGATAGCCCTGATAAAGTACTGCTTATCTCCGGATCCCTGAAATCACATCTGCCGGAATTGAAAAAACACCCTGTTAAAAAGATTATATTTATTGAAAGAGATCCCGAACTCATAAAAGCCGAAACCGAACAGGTTGATCCGGGAGAGACAGAACTTATAGTAGAAAACAGGGATGCTTTCAGATATATTAAGAATCAGGAAGAGACTTTTAATGCAATATTACTTCTGATACCTCCTCCATCCACCCTGTCATTAAACAGGTATTATACTACAGAATTTTTTGATGATATAAAGAAAAGACTTTTACCTGGTGGCATTTTCATGTGTTCACCGGGAATCTGGGATAATTACCCGAACAAAGAGTCAATAACGCTGTTTTCGTCTGTTTATAACAGTCTTAATGAAGTTTTTATCAATGTTAAACCCATAGTGGGTAACAAGCTCTATTACATTGCATCAGATAATGAATTATCGGCTTCAATATGCAATCTGACAGAAAAAAAAGAGATTAACAATATCTATGTTGGTCCTGATTTCCTTTTTGACGATCTTATTGAAAATAAAAGCACTGAAGTCATTTCTCTTCTTGACAGAGGTGTAAAAGAAAACAGCACCTTATTCCCGATAGCCAGCTTTCATTTCCAGTCCTATCTATTAAGCCAGAACCTTAATGAGAAGATACCTGCAATCATAATAATGATTCTTGTATTCGTATTACCTGTTCTTTTCATACGGAGGAGTAATTTCATGATGTATTTTGGTGCTGCAGGTCTGGCCGGTTTTGAGATAATTATTTTATTGTCCATACAGCTTACCATAGGAAATATGTACCAATTAACAGGAGCCATACTAGCTCTTTTCATGGCCGGACTGGCAGCCGGATCGGGTATTAATCTTAAATTCATGGATCGTATACCACTTAAAATAAAAGCATTAGCCCTTGTTGTTTACTATGTGATAATTGCACTTATCATTAATTTCCTGTTGACCACCGGCACTCTTACTGCTGCCATATTTATTATCATTTTTTCAATCCTGCTGCCCTCATTCCTGACAGGACACATATTCAGGTCATTAACTTTCACTGATAATGATGGTTCTGTCTCTGCCATTACCTATGGAGCTGATCTTGCAGGCTCTGCCCTCGGTTTTATTATTTTGTCAGGTGTGGCTGTACCTGTTCTTGGTATAAAAGTATCAATATTTTTATTATCGGGTCTGATTTTTGCAGGGATTCTTCTTGGAACAAACAGGAACCTTTAGTAGTTTTATTTTTTTATAGGGTTTATTATAATGACGGATAAAAACTTTGATATAAGTAAACGTAATTTCATAAAGAAGTGTCTTGCACTATCGGCAGGTATTGCAACAATGCCATGCCATGCCGTCATAAATAG
>CAZTXH010000076.1:0-6063 GCA_964617415.1 uncultured Rikenellaceae bacterium
GGATGAGTACATATCATCTCTATTCCCGGGGTATTTTGATCTACTATTTCAAGATACCTACGTAATGTTATAATACAATTGGGGACTAATCCGAAATGGTCAAACAAACGGGAGTCAAGAACATCGTTATATGCTTGCTTCGAAGGAGATGGTGTTAATTGAGCCAGTACATCATCACACTGACCATCAGGCATTAAATGTTTGCAGCCCAGGCATATATCATCTGCTTCAAGAACTAATCTGATATTCAAATCGAGACCGGATAATAATTTTGGCACTACTATGTGTTGGGAGTGACCATATGGATGGGGATAGTACCGTATATTATTACCATGCCCGGTTATAATATCAATGATGTGGTGAGGTCTTAGTTTAAGGTAATATTCTTTTTCACTCATTATTTATATGCTACTGAATAAAAAATAATTGATATTTAAAATAATTCAAGTTGATCCTTGTCTTTTGTCTCTTTTGTTTTTATCTGAGCAGCTTCTGTTTCTATCAGTTCCTTTTCGATCTCATCCAGGAAATGACTCTTTTTCTGGATTAATTCTTTACCCAATAAAAACCTCCTTTGAGCATGTGTAAGGAACAGGTAGTTTTTAGCACGTGTCATACCTACATATAAAAGACGTCTTTCTTCTTCCGGGTCTGCAGCTCTTTTTTCAGACAGGGAATAAGGTATCAGGTTTTCTTCGCAGCCTGTTATAAACACACAACTGAATTCCAGTCCCTTTGAAGCATGAAGAGTCATAAGGTTTACGGCTTCGGTTTTCGGTTTCCAGGTATCGATTCCGGTGCCAAGCAAAATGTTTTGAAGCAGTGCCTCTTCATCACCATCATATTGTTCTGTGATTTCTTCCAGCATGATTTGAATGAATTCGTTTTCTTTAAATTGGTTTTGAAAGCAGATGCTGATGATAGATTCAAGTTTGTCTTTAAGAGGTTTTCCCTCACATATATTTTTTATCTGCTGAAGCTTTGTATCGCTTATATTCAATTGTTTCAGAAGTCTTGATTTCAAAAAACTATTCCCGGGATTTGAAATCATCCTGTAGATGTCGAGTACCGACTTGATTGGATCATGCTTAAGGGTAGACTCTTCTCCGATCTTCTGGTAAGGGATATTATGATCATTGAGTGCTTTTTCTATCACAGGCATTTGTCTGCTGATCCTGCATAAAATCACAAAATCCGAAAGACTTTCGATTTCTTCATTTCCTGTGCCTTCAGCAACCTGACTGTCAATAGAAAAGAATCCCATACCGCCTATCATCTTTTCTATGTTACGGGCAATGAATTCCGCTTCGCTTTTATCAGTCGGATTTTCAGAGGTTTTAATTTTTACTCCTTTCTGTAATCCTTCGAGGAGTTTCTGATCTGTTTTCAAAACATTCCCTGAAGCTTTGAGTATTGAATCGGAACAACGATAGCTTTTCTTTAGTTCATATATAACAGCATCCTTATAATCATCCCTGAACATCTTAATATACCGTACGTCAGCTCCACGGAACCCGTAAATTGCCTGATCTGGATCCCCGATTACAAACAAATTTGAATCCGGTTCAGGCATCAGCATTTTTATCATTGTGTATTGAGAATGATTAATGTCCTGGTACTCATCAACCAGAATCCATTCTATTTTATTCCTGAGTTCTGATAGAATGTTCATATTATCCTGAAAAAGATGAACAGGAAAGCTTATAAGGTCATCAAAATCAAATGCATTGGAATTTCGTAATATGGTGTTATATTTTCTTGAAAGTTCAGCAATTGAAGTACCGGTTTCAGGAATCAATGATTGTTTTATTTCAGATATTTTTTCACTCAGATCATTAATATCGGATTTTTCCTTAGTTATTTCGGATAGTATCTGTTTTTTTTCTTCCTGGTCTATTACAGAAATACTACCTGAATTTTTCAGATGTTCTTTAATTATTGACAGTCCGAATGCATGAAAAGTACAAATAGTAAGATTTTTGACTGTTTGTTCATCCAGCAAGGATGTCACCCTTTCTCTCATTTCCCCGGCTGCTTTATTGGTAAAAGTAATAGCCAGGATGTTGCCCGGATTTATATTTTTTTCTTTTATTAAATAAGCAATACGGTTTGTCAGAACATGTGTTTTCCCAGTGCCGGGTCCTGCAAGTACTATTGCCGGACCGGAAAAGTGTTCTGCTGCAGCCTCCTGTTCATCATTTAATCCTGATGGTTTTTCGCTTATTAGAGATTCCTGTTTTGAAGGCCTGTTTTCTATGGATACGGTAGCTGGTTTCTGAAGTTTTAATTTACGAAAAGCTGCAAGATCAAAGCTTAATAATGGGCGCGGTAGATTTGGGGTTATATATTTGCTTTCGGATTCCTGAAACAAGGAAGATGACTGCATGAAAGATTTTGTCTCGCCATCTTTAAAAACTCTTATTCGACCGAACTCTCCGTCAAAACCTTCTTGTATGTAAACCTCCCTGTTTCGCATACGTCTAATAGCCTCGTATAATAATTCTCCACCTATTGATTTAATTTGATCAAGACTGTAATTCAATAGAATATTGAACTCTGAACCAGCTTTATGAACCAGTTGCCGGTAATGCTTGTCTACTTTATTTGAATTAGATGATACACCTTCTATTTCCGATAATAATTCTTTTAATGGTATCAGGCTATAAAAAGGGAGTTGGTTTTTACGGTCCGTTATATTATCCCTGTCGGCCAGCTGTGCTATGCGGTTCATCACACCGACAGTAATTCTTTTACCACAGACAGGACATATTTCATCATGCTGTAAAGTATTTAAAGGACTCCAGCATATTCCACACTTTCTATGACCATCAAAATGATACTTACCCTCCTGCGGGAAAAAATCTATAGTACCAAGGAACTCTTCATTATTGCCTGAGCTCATGGCATCAATAATTCCTCTATACGATAAATCGGTATCAAAAATATTTGCATTTCGTCCCAGCTTTTCTGGTGAATGAGCATCTGAATTGGCTGTCAGGGTATATTTATCGAGAAAGCTGCACATCCAGTTCATTGGAGGATCCGTTGAAAGTCCCATTTCAACAGCGGAGATATATTCCGATAAGTCTTCAAAACATTCAATAACAGAATCAAATCCTGATTTTGATCCCAACACTGAAAACCATGGTGTCCAGATATGCGCAGGAACAAAGAAAATATCTTCGGAAGCTTCGAGGCATAATTCCAAAAGATCCCGGCTATCCATCCCGATTATCGGTCTGCCGTCAGAAGTGATGTTGAAACCAAGAGCTGCAAGCTTGTTCTGTATTTTTTCTGCAACATAAAATGATGGAGCAAATACTACATTATGTACTTTTCTGACTTTTTCTTTTTTCTTATATATATTGCTGATTTCTGTTGTGAGTATAAACCTTGTATCTCCTTCAACTTTTAAAGAAGTACTTTTTTTGTTTTCCGGTTTCAAACGAAACAGTCCTTCTTCAGCGGGCTCAAGTTGTTCTTTCAGTTCGTTAAGCCAGCCGGGGTGGGTGAAATCACCTGTACCCACTACTTGAATACTTTTTAACCGGGCCCAGTAATCAAGGAAGTCAGGACGAAGTTCTTTGCTGGTAGCCAGTGAATAATGTGAATGTATATGGAAATCACCAATAAATTTCATCAGAAATATCTATCAGATTATACATGTGAAACATTTATGCCCTGAGCTCTTTACCCTGAGCCCCAAGCCCTTTGCCCCATGCTCCATGCCCCACACCATTACTCTGGTTCCACATGTATATTAACAGTAAGGTTCTCATAGGTCGCTATAAGTTCATCTTCAATAAGATCACAAAATTTATGTGCATTTTCAACTGATTCATCTGCAGGTATTTCCACGTGAATGTCAATAAACTTATAGTTACCCGACATACGTGTACGGAGATCATGATATTGAACTCCCATTTCCTTAAGTTTTTTATGAAGTCCCTTAATTTCCTCGTCACTCCAGGCAATATCGACCAGGGGGAAAAAAGCACGTTTAAGCAATGAATATGATTCCTTGAGGATAAAAAGGGCAACAAGAATAGCTATAAGCGGATCCAGCCACCTGATGTCAGTAAGCAAAATAAGTATCAATCCGGCTCCAACACCTGCCGAAGTATAAACATCGGTTTTCAGATGTAATGCATCTGCTTCAAGGGCTACTGATCCTGTTTCCCGTGCAACCTTATACAATCTTCTTGATACCAGGGTATTTACAATGGCTGAAACAACCATTACAATTGAACCGATCCATATTTTTTCGAGTATGATATCTTCTCCCAGGAACTTCTTCACAGATTCAATGATGATCCATATTGCTGCTGCAGTTATTAGCAGGGCTTCTATTACTCCTGAAATGTTTTCAAATTTACCATGACCATAAGGATGTCTTTTATCAGGTGGATTATCAGACACCCTTACAGAGAAAAAAGCAATTATTGCTGCCACAAGGTCCATTGAAGAATGTATTGCTTCAGAGATAATACTTACAGAACCACTAATAATACCTACAACCACCTTCATTATTATTAAAAGTGTATTGGATATAATTGATAACCTTGCTGTTTTAACTTTAATATTCATGATGTAACATGGAAGTAGTGATCAAAGATAAGCAGAAACGTGCTCAATTAGTAATTATTATTGTACTTTAATAAGCTCGTATTTAAGATTTCCCATGCCTATCTTTGCGGCATGTTCTAATCCTGATTGCCAGAATGTATCGGGATGTGCCAGCTTGAATTTATCTTTATTCTCCATATTATCTTGTGAATGATTTTTTCTTATCCTGCTTCCAGGCAGAGCAGGAGCTGATTTTACAAGGTCGGCACATGCCATGTCGAGCGCAACAGGATCAAAGGAAGCAGCAAATCCAATATCCGGCACAACAGGATAATCATTGAATCCCCAGCAGTCACACTCAGGTGACACATCAATTATGAGATTAATATGAAAAGAGGATTTGTCTTTTAAAACAGCATAAGAGTATTCAGTTATTCTTTTACACACTATCTCCGAGGCATTCTGCCATTCTACTCTTGAGGCATCATACTGGCATACTGCAACACATTGACCGCAACCCACACATTTTTCATAATTAATATGTGCGATTTTATCTTTTCCCACATGTATTGCATCATGGGCACAATTTATTTCACAGATCCTGCATCCGGTACAATTCTCTTCATATATTTTTGGTGAAGAGCCTGAGTGAAGAAATAATTTACCACCTACTGAGGCACATCCCATACCCAGGTTTTTCAATGCACCACCAAAACCTGTTAGTTCATGTCCTTTGAAATGACTCATACTGATTAGAATATCTGCATCTGCTATTGCTGAACCTATTTTAGCACTGGTACAATATTCCATATTCAATTCTATTTCCCGGTATTCGGTTCCTTTAATACCATCGGCTATAATGACCGGGCACTTTGTGACAAGGGGATTATAGCCATTTTCATAAGCAGCATCAATATGGTCCGGAGCATTTGAGCGCCTACCATAATACAATGTATTACAGTCGGTTAAGAATGGCATGGCGCCTAAGGATTTCATTAGTTTAACCAAATATGCAGCATAATTTGGACGAATATATGCCAGGTTGCCCGGTTCTCCGAAATGGATCTTTAGTGCAGTCAATTTCCTCTGAAAATCAATAGACTCAATACCTGCTTTTATTACAAGTCTTTCAAGTTTTTTAAGAAGATTCTGCGATGGTTTTGCCCTGAGGTCTGTGAACCAGACTTTTGATGATGTCATATCATTGATATTTTGTTATAAACCTTTTCTATCAGCCATTTAGGTGTTGATGTGGCTCCGCAGATACCCACTGATTGTTTCCCCTTAAACCATGATTCATCTATATCTTCAAGTGAGGAGACGAAATAGGTATTAGGATTAATGCTTTTACATACTGAATAGAGCATTTTACCATTAGAACTCTTCTTTCCACTGACAAATACCACTATATCATGTTTCCTGGCAAAAGCTCTGAGATGAGGTTCCCTGTTAGCAATTTGTTCACATATAGTTTTGTTAACAAAGAGTAATTCTTCG
>CAZTXH010000076.1:6073-8767 GCA_964617415.1 uncultured Rikenellaceae bacterium
ATTGCTGATACCTTTCTTAATCATTTCTCTGCGTAGATTATCAACAAAACTATAATAATCATCCAGGTGCATTGTTGTCTGGGAATATAGAAATATTGGCCTTGTGACATCTATTTTGCTCAGATCATCGGGACCTGATACAAGTATACCTTCATTTTTTGTTTGTCCTAATAATCCTATTACTTCAGCATGATCAGGCTTCCCGAATATTACAATCTGCCCATTATTTTTTTTGGTACTAAGCCATGCATTCTTTATTTTTAGCTGTAGTTTTTTAACTATAGGACAGGTTGCCTCTATAATTGTGATATTGTTTTTTTGGGCTATAAGATATGTTTCGGGAGGTTCTCCATGAGCTCTGATCAGGACTTTGCAGTTATGGAGCTTTTTAAATTGTTCATTATCTATAGAAATGAGTCCCAATGCAGAAAGTCGTTCGACCTCTTTATCATTATGTACAATATGACCAAGGGAGTAGACTTTTTCATCTTTTAAAAGAGCCTTTTCAGCTATTTCCACAGCATTTTGAACCCCAAAACAAAAACCGGATCTTCTGTCAATCTCTGCCTTCATTTATAATCCTGTCAATTATCTTCATAACCCATATCATTTGTTCTTCAACAGTCATTTTGCTGTTATCCAGCAAAATGGCATCATCAGCCTTTTTTAAAGGGCTGATATCCCTGTTCTCATCGGTTATATCACGTGCTATAATATTATTAAGGACTTCATTAAATGGAACACTGACACCTTTGCCTTTCAGTTCATCATATCTTCTCTGGGCTCTAATCTCCACGGTAGCTGTCATGAATATTTTAAGGTCAGCATCCGGGAATACGACAGTTCCAATATCCCTTCCATCCATTACGATTCCTTTATATACACCTATTTGTCTCTGTAATTCGACCATACGGGAACGTACTTCATGTATCATGCTTATTTGGCTTACATGCGATGATACTTCTAAACTACGTATTTCTGCCTCTACGTTTTCAGAATTCAGAAAAGTTTCATATTCAGCTTTATCAGGATTATATATGAATTCAATATGGATATCCTTGAGTTCTTCCACGATGCCTTCCAGATCTAGTTGCTCCTTGTTTATAAAATTTTTTCTCAGACAATAAAGGGTGACCGCCCGGTACATAGCACCACTGTCAATATAAACATAATTGAGTTCAGCAGCTATTGCCTTCGCAAATGTACTTTTTCCACAGGACGAATATCCGTCAATGGCTATTATCAGTTTCTTACCCATAATACTTTCTAAAGACTTGATATTTAGCCCCCTTTAGGAGGCAGTCCCGAGTACTCGGGACGGGGGTCTTTATATTTTGCATAAACTCTTAATGTTGAGAATGGCTTTTGACCAAAAGTAGTGATTTCAGTATTTATTTCAAAAACCTGCTATCTAAGTCGATTATATATCTTATCTGGCTTGACAATAATGGAAAAGTGATTTGATGATCCTGCAATATGATAAGTAGCCCTTCCAAATTCGATATTCATAAAAGATGTATTTATACCGAATCCCCAGGAAAATCCAACCACAGAGATTTTTGATTCAATCATCAAATCACGTCTTCTCAAGTAATTAAATCCACCACTCAAATATAAATTCTTATGAGGGATAAGTTCTGCTCCCACAACAACATGTCTCATCATATTTTCAAAGAATTCTGATCCAAGAAGAAAATCTGAATTTGTAAACACTGTATCATTATATTGATGAGTCAGATTATATTTCTCAAGATGTTGAAGGGTGAGGGAGAAGCGCAGTGGAGCATAAGGCAGCTTTCGTGAGAAACCTGCCTGGATCTCAAATGGCAGTTTCTGGCGTTCCTCGCCTGCATACCTTGTAACCTGGAGACCCAGATTCTTTATTACCAGACCGGCAGAAAAATAACCAGATCGACTCCTGTAACCAGCACCAAAGTCAAATGCAAATCCAAAAGAAGTATACTTTTCAAGATGAGATAATACTGGTTTAAAGTTAATTCCAAGGGAAAAAAGTGTGTCAATTTCTCTTGAATAGATTAATAACATTGCATATTCTGAAGCAGAAAAGGATCCCGTGATGATCCCTGATGCATCTGCAGCAGTAAATGAACCATAATTAAGGTAAGTTACTCCGGCAGCAAAATTTCCAACTCCGGAAAATGAACGGGAATACATTGCGAGTCCATAATTTATCCCGGCAAGATAATTGACATAGTTCAAAGCAACATTATTATTCATTGCTGGTTGCAGTATGGCCGGATTATGGTAAGCAAGATTAAGATTGTCGGTATTAAGTGAAACGTTTGAGCCTCCCAGCGAGGAGATAAGACCCGAGTGTGTGAGATTAAGGAATTCATATACATTGTCTCCGCCTGTCTGTGCTTTTAAAGCCTGACCAAACACATATACCAGAAGAATATATATTATTTTTTTAACCATCACTTCATCCAGATTCAAATATAGCAGGATTTTAAATAAACGGGCTAAAAACGTAAATTAGTATTAATGAGAAGGATATAGAAGATAAGATCAGGCGGTTTTGCCAGTAAGGGCAAGACCTTCATCAATTTTTTTCTTACGACCATTAACCTGTGATAGAAATAGTCCGGTAATGACGATTACCATACCTGCAATATTCTGGAGTGTAAGCCTGTCTCCCAGAATAAAAAATGAAAATATTGCAGTGAATATAGG
>CAZTXH010000077.1:0-8567 GCA_964617415.1 uncultured Rikenellaceae bacterium
GGATACTTTAGGTAATGAACCAGAGGAGGAATTTCTCGAGGAAAAACAGAAGGAAAATCCTCTTAAAAATCTATTTAAAAGGAAAAGATAAAATCGTGATAAATTTACGTTATAAAACTCCGTGGATGCTCTTCCTTCTTTTGTTTGCAATACTTACAGGAATGGGTTCGCTTATATATACACGTTATCTGGTAGGTATTCTTAAAATCGAGGAAAGAAAAAAGGTAGAACAATGGGCCGAAGCCACAAGACTAATAATTCAGGCCGATTCAAGTCAGAATATCGATTTTCTCTATTCTATAATCGAGACTAATACCACAATACCAGTTATACTCACCGATGAGAGAGATAGCATAATAAGTTCAGGTAATTTTGATGAAATACGCCTACGTGATCCTCTTTACCTGAGATCACAGCTTGAGAAAATAAGGAATAAGAATGAGCCTATTGTTATTGATCTCGGAGGAAACCATGCAAACCTGATCTATTATAAAGATAGCATTATTCTTAATCAGCTTAATTACTATCCTTATATTCAAATGGGTATCATTGTCCTGTTTATTCTCGTTGCATATCTTGCCTTCAACTCATCACGAAAAGCAGAAGATAACCAGGTTTGGGTCGGCATGTCGAGGGAAACGGCACATCAGCTTGGTACACCCACATCTTCACTATCCGGATGTGTTGAAATATTACAGAATAAATATCCTGATATCTCACTGACAAAAGAGATAGCCCTTGATGTTGAACGTCTTGAAAAAATAACGGAAAGGTTTTCACGAATCGGAGCAAAGCCTGCCCTCAACAATGACAACTTTATTGCAATTATCTCTCGTACTGTTGATTACATTAAATCAAGAACATCTACAAAAATAGAGTTCCATCGCAATTATGATGAATCAAAAGAGATCTCAATACCTGTCAATACACCACTTTTTGAATGGGTTATTGAAAATATATGTAAAAATGCAATTGATGCCATGGAGGGCAAGGGAGAGATAAAGATTCAAATTTCGGAAACAGAAAAAAATGTGTTTCTTGATATCTCTGATACCGGGAAAGGTATTCCCAAAAGAGCCTTTAAAAAAATATTCAATCCCGGTTATACCACCAAACAAAGAGGATGGGGGCTTGGTCTATCGCTGGCTAAAAGAATCATTGAGGAATTTCACCAGGGAAAGATATATGTACGGAATTCAGAAATAGAAAAGGGTTCATGTATGCGAATAGTCATGAAAAAATAGTCTGGTAATGGAAAGGAAAGATATTGAGATAACAGCACCTGCCGGATCTTTTGAATCGCTCACAGCTGCAATACAGGGTGGTGCTGATTCAGTCTATTTTGGTGTTGAACAACTCAATATGAGAGCCGGCTCAGCAAATAATTTTACCATAGGCGACCTTAAAAAAATTGCCCGGATATGCAGGGAAAACGGTCTTAAAAGTCATCTCACACTGAATGTTGTGGTATTTGACAATGAGATAAACCAGATGCAGAAGATAGTTGATGCTGCTGTATCTGCCGGAATATCTGCAATAATTGCTTCAGATCTTTCTGTAATAACTTATGCCTTCGGATCAGGAATTGAGGTTCATCTTTCGACCCAGCTTAATATTTCGAATGCTGAAACATTGAAATTTTATTCACAGTGGGCTGATGTTGTGGTTTTTGCCAGGGAGTTGAATCTCGATCAGGTAAAGAATATTTCTGATACTATCCACAAAAAGAATATCAGGGGTCCTAATGGTGATCCTGTAAGGATCGAAATGTTCATTCATGGTGCACTTTGTATGGCTGTTTCAGGGAAATGCTATCTCAGCCTGCACGAGAATAACAGGTCTGCCAACAGGGGTATATGCTATCAGACCTGCCGCAAATCATATATTGTTACTGAAAAAGAATCTGGCTACCAGCTTGAAATAGACAATGAAAACATAATGTCGCCTAAAGACCTCTGTACAATAGGATTCATTGACAAAATAATCAATTCCGGTGCAACAGTATTAAAGATCGAAGGACGGGCACGTTCTCCGGAATATGTAAAGGTCGTCACTTTATGCTATGACGAAGCAGTAAAATCGGTACTTAACGGGACATACAACGAAGAAAAAACAGATGCCTGGAAAAAAAGACTTTCAACGGTATTTAACAGAGGATTCTGGGATGGCTATTATCTTGGGCAGAAGCTGGGAGAATGGAATACCAGGTATGGATCATCAGCTACAAAGAAAAAGATCTATATCGGAAAGGTTACCAATTATTTTACCAGGTTGGAAGTGGCAGAGATAAAAGTCGAATCCGGCGATTTGAAAAAGGGAGATATCATATTGATAATTGGTCCCACAACAGGGGTAATTGAACATACAGTCAATGAAATACGTGTTGACCTTGAAGAGACTGATAAAGCATACAAGGGTGAACTTTGCTCTGTTAAGATACCTGATTACCTGAGGAGATCTGATAAAATATACAAATGGATCAAAAGAGAGGATCCCGTTAAGAAGTAATTAATAGAATTTACCAGATAATTTTCTTTGCAGCGTTAAGTACTTTTTCAGTATTTACAGCAACATCATCCGTATCTGTTTCAATAGATATCAGATTTTCTTTATGCTTGTGTTTTATACCATATAAATATGCCTTATCATAATATTCCAGGATAATCTTAAGAGCTTTTGCAAAATCACTATTATCAACAGCAGCAAGTGCATCTTTTGTTCTGTCACCTCCAAGTCTTTTACTTATTCTCATTATTGATTCTTTCAGTAATTCTGGGGGATATGTTGAGTATTCTTCGATAAGTCGAGGCACTCTTTTTTCAATATCCATAAATAGGATGATCGTTGGTGAATCCTGTAGATTATTATAGAATTCATCCGGCATGAATACATTTCCAATATTATGACTCTCATCTTCAAGCCATACCGGAACATCTTTATTCAGCTGTTTCCATTCTTTAAAAAGAAGATTTGCAAAGTGTTCTGAAGAAGGTTGTGGATCTTGTCCCAGGGCTCCGAAAGCTGAGCCTTTATGATTGGCAATTCCCTCGAGGTCAATGACCTGTCCTCCTTTCTTTTTCAGGTGATGCAGGATAAGTGTCTTGCTGCTTCCGGTCATTCCGCCGAGAACAATTATTTTTCTTTTCTCCGCTAGAGCATTCAGAATATGTTTACGGTATGCTTTATATCCTCCATCCAGTATTTCCACATCCAGATCGCCAAGGGAAAAGAGCCAGGCCATGGTTTCAGATCTCATCCCTCCTCTCCAACAGTGTACCAGGAGCTTCCCATTTCGTGCTACTTTAAGTGCTTCACGCAGCTTCAGGTACATTTTTGGTCCTGCAATCTCAATCCCGCTGATTATTGCCTTACTTCGTCCGACATTCTTGTACTTGATACCAACGGTTTCCCGTTCTTTGTCATCAAAGAGAGGAATATTGAAAGCGCCGGGAATATGTCCTGAAGTGAATTCTGACGGTGATCTGACATCCACCACAGGTATTGTTTCTGCAAGATCCAGAAACAAGGAAATATTAATCTTTTCAGATGGAATAAATTTCATACATGAAAAGAGACTATTTGTCTGTAAAATAAATGACCTGTCAGCTTTTCTTATAGTATTTTGTAAAGACCTTTTTCAGCTCATCGATTCTTACAGGTTTGGTAATAAACTCTTTGATGCCTGATAATTCTGCTTTTCTTTTTGTGTCAGGCATATTATCGGCAGAAAATGCTACAATAAGTGTTGTCGGGTCTTCTGCAAGTATCTTTTGTGCTGAATCGTAACCACTTATTTCAGGCAGGATAAGATCCATAAAAATCAGATCATAGTGTTTTTTTGTTGCTTTTTTATACCCTTCATATCCGTCCTCTACAACATCGCATGCATAGCCAAGTGTCTTAAGCATTTTTATCAAGACTGTCTGATTCATTTTATTATCCTCAACGATAAGTATATTAATATCACTATGCATATCACTTATATCTGAAGATACCTCTTTAGTTTCAAGATATGTAAAACTCTCGTTGATCACTTCAGCAAGTTCAGTGATATTAAATGGTTTGACAAGGTAATGATCTATTCCCAATGTCAGACATTTCATATAATTACCTGTCTGGTCATTGGAACTAATAAGCAATATTATTATTTTATCCGACAGTTTATTTTCCCACATTACCCTAGCGACATCAAATCCGTTAAATTCAGCATCATCAATAATTACTACCAGATTATATTTTTCGTTTTCTGAATTCTGATTTGCCTTTATCTGTGTTACTGTCATCTTCTGGAATGTGGTGACTGAAATAGCCAATTCCAGCTTATGCAGGAAGCCCAGCACTTCTTCATCCCTGCTTTGTGCCCCGGTAATAATAAGTGTTTTAATGTCAGCGAATGATTTGATATTACTGTGGTCAATATTTTTAATTACTCTGTCGTTTGAAAAGACGTTTATAGTAAATTGTATCTTTGTTCCTGTATCGCCTGAAATACCTGAAGGGCTTTCTGCAACAAGCTGTCCTCCCATCAACTCAACCAGCTGGCGGGCGAGTATAGTCCCGAAACCGGATTCGTCACTGTTTTTTACAGGTTTTGATTCAATATTTACGAAGTCGCCGAATATTTTTTTCAGGCTTGCCTTATCGTATTTTATCCCGGTATCGAGCAGTTCAAATCCCAGGGTTACATTACCGTTCTTTTTGTTCTGTAACAGACATTTCATGTTTATCTCTCCCTTTTCCGTATTATTTGCAGAATGATAGATAAGGTTTGTAAGAATCTGCCTCAGCCTGTATTGATCAGCAACTATGCTCTCCGGTATACCCTTCCCGACAGTATATGAAAATTTTACTTCCTTATCACCTATATATGTTTTTGCCAGTTCCGCACAATAGTCAATTTCCTCCCTGAGATCGAACGGTATCTGATCAAGGATCATCTTTCCGGTTTCAATCTTTGAAAAATCGAGAATATCATTAATAATATTCAGGAGGACTTCAGTCGAACCTTTCAAAAGTGCTACTATTTCCCTGACCTCATTACTAAGGTTATATTTATTTATCACATCTGTCATACCAATGATCCCGTTCAGGGGTGTACGGATCTCGTAACTCATCCGTGCAAGGAATTCCGATTTGGCTACGTTGGCTTTAGCCTCCTGTTTCCGTGCTGATTCGAGCATGGTCACATCTATCAGTATCTCCATCTTTGCCTCTTCGCCCATAAAAGTGACCGGAATACTGTTCCTGTACAATATGAGTTCGCCAACCTCCTTTTTTATTATCACGAACTGATCAGGATTAAACGGGGCACCAAGATTTTTAGCATAATAATCACCCACATCAGGTATGGATGTCTCAGGAAATATCTTCCCCTTCATCTCATGCTCATTAGGGTATGAGTAAAAAGATGCGGCCACTTTATTAGCTTTGATTATTTCCCTGCTTCTGTTATGTATTATTACCCCTACAGGCATCTCTTCAATAAGCTTAAACAACATTTTTTCCGAGTCACTCAGGCGTTTTGTCTCAGTTTTTTGTTCCCTTATATAGCGCCAGAAAATATAGATTATCACCTGGATAAGAATGAGTGTCCCCAGTACAATGAATATAGAGTTCCGAATAATATATTTCTGGAAGAATTCTGTAGGAGCAGAAAATATGAGACCTATTTCTCTCTGCAAAAGCTGTGTCGAATAATAAGAAGATATTATTTGTTTTGATTTGCCATTAATATTGGCTTTGTGTTTCAGATTGTCAACCAGACCTTCCCTGATAGAGTTTGCGATTATATCAATCTGTGAATAATCTGTTGTTTGCATAGTATTATCATAAATAAGATCTCCAGAGTCGCTTAATACCCACTGCCATTGATAATCTTCGAGATTATATACTGAAAATATCTCATTGAAATATTTCTGATAATCGACAGAAACAACAATGTTGCCGATAGCTTCATTTTCTTTTATGACAGGCAGGTAATATTCAAAGTACCTGTCACTCTTACTCAGTGTTTCCATATCCAGGATCTCTCCCTGAACATGCAGCATAAATTGTTGTTCAAGCCATTCGTCTGTTATATCACTTGTTTCATCTTTTTTCAGAGTATACTCATTCCGGTTGTTATCATATAATTTTATTCCCGTGACAAAATTCTTGTATTTTGAAAAGAATAACTTCATTTTTTCAATGGTCCTTTGCTGGTCTTCTTCATTACTGAAGAAACTGTGAAGATCCTCTGAAAAAATGATCTCATTCATATCGCTGATAAAATTATTATTGGTCTGGTCAACTGATAATCCCACTATCTGTACCTGACGGTTAAGCAAGGTGACAATAAAATCAATTTGTTTATTGTACAAATTGCGATAATAGATATAATTAACAAGCAGGATAAAAAGAAATGCCGAATACACTATAATTAGAACCTTCTTCATCAATAGGGGCTATTTTATCTGCAACTGGTATAAAGATAATGAATTATTAAAATCATCGGTATTTACGATTCTCGTCTTCAAGGATATTGACATAGCTTCTGTATCGCAAAGGATCAACGATCCCTTTTTCAACTGCTTCTCTTACAGCACATTCCGGCTCATCCAAATGTAGACAATTGTAATATCTACAGTTTTTGGAGATTTTAAATATTTCGGGAAAGAAATGATAGATTTCATTACGCTCCATGTCAACCACTCCAAAACCTCTAATCCCCGGAGTGTCAATAATAAATCCGCCAAATGGTATTTTATGCATCTCGGGAAATGTTGTGATATGCTTTCCCTGTCTGTGATACTCCGAAATTTCTTCTGTCTTAAGATTCAGGGAGGGATCAAAACTGTTTAATAATGATGTTTTACCAACTCCTGAATTGCCTGCAAGAAGACTTATTTTATTCTTCATTTTCTCTTTTATGATATCAACTCCAGTATCGCCGGTTATTGATAACCTGTAACATTCATATCCTATCTTTTCATACATAGAAACCAGGTATTCCATTTTTTCATTTTCTTCAGATCCATATAGATCTGTTTTATTTATTATTATCCTTGCAGGAATACGGTAAGCTTCTGCAGTAATCAGAAAACGGTCAATAAATTCAACAGGTGTGCTTGGTAAAATAATAGTGATCATCAGAAATACCTGGTTGATGTTGGCTGCTATTATCTGTGATTCCTTCGACAGATTGGAAGATTTCCTCAGTATATAGTTTTTTCTTTCAAGTACTTCGGTTATAATTCCTGAACCTTTACCTTCCTCAGGTTTGAATATGACATTATCTCCTACAGCAACTGGATTTGTTGTCCGCAGATCTTTTACCCTGAATTTACCCTTAATTATACATTCGACAGTATTTCCTTCCTTACAGAGGACTCTGTACCGGCTGCCGGTGGATTTTATGACTGTACCCTGGTTCAAGATGGTTACACTGAAAAATGATGAATAGTAAGGGCGTTGCATGCAACGCCCTTACAAATAATATTATAACAGTCTACAATTAATTATCTGATGCCATTAATAAAAATGGTTTCATTTCGAAGCTGTGGTAATATGGTCTTAACCTATCGGTATTATAATCTGACAGACTGACTACCTTTTTAGATGCAGTTACAACATCGATTGGAACATTATCATATCTTCCATTCTTCAGGACTACTATTCTGCCATGAACACCTTTAAGTATCAGGTCGAGTGCCAGATTGCCATATGCCATTGGTACAATAGAGTCGAGGAAATCAGGTTCACCACCACGAACCATATACCCCAGTTTCTGATGAATTACATTTATTGTTTTGCCTTTATTGTACTTATGTGAAAGTTCTTTTAGTTCAGCAGATACAAGATCACCTATTCCACCCAGTTTTGCATGCCCGTAAGCATCCTTTTCGCTTCCGGAAAATACCATCTCTCCCCCTTTGAACATGGCACCTTCAGAGATAATAACTACAGAATATTTGCTTGGATTAAGATTTCTGTCTTCCACAAGTAATTTTACCAGATGTTCTATGTCAAATTTATATTCAGGGATTACGCATCTGTTGGCTGCACCTGCCATTGTGGGCAACATTGATGTAAATCCAGCATAACGTCCGAATACTTCGAGGACAAGGAACCTTTCATGCGAACCGGCAGATGTCCTGAGAGTATTTGCCAATTGGATTGTTCTGGTAACACAAGTACTGAATCCAATACAATAATCTGTACCCGGTACATCATTATCCATAGTTTTGGGTATTGCAACAACATTTATACCTTTTTTATAAAGATGAACACCATAACTGAGAGTATCATCACCACCTATCGGAATCAGATAATCAATATTCAGCCATTCCAGGTTCTTGATAACTTCCGGTGTCAGGTCATTTATTTCATTGTTGTATGTTTCCTTAAGGTTTTTAGGTACTACAGTTTTTGCCATATGACTTGGCCTTGTCCTTGACGTATGAAGAAATGTTCCACCTGTCCGGCCTGCCTTATTCACAATATCGTCGGTAAGTGGTATGAAATTATTACTGTTGTCATACTTATTATCACGGACCAGTTCCGTGATACCTGCCCAGCCTCTCCTGAGC
>CAZTXH010000078.1:0-789 GCA_964617415.1 uncultured Rikenellaceae bacterium
GGTTAATACAGCAAGTAAGCATCTTCTTACATACGTATCAGGTCTTGGTCCGCAACTGGCTGGGAACATTATCGATTACAGGATGGAGAACGGTCCTTTCAGATCCAGGATGGAATTTCAGAAGGTAAAGAGAATGGGAACAAAAGCTTTCGAGCAGTGTGCAGGCTTCCTGCGGATAAAAAATGCCGACAATCCTCTCGACAGCAGTGCTGTTCATCCCGAAAGCTATCATGTTGTGGAGAAGATGGCTAAAGACTTGAATTGTGATGTAGATGACCTTATCAGTAACGAGGACAAGAGAAAAGAGATAATCCTTGAGAAATATATTACACCTGTCACCGGGCTGCCAACTTTGGAGGATATTTTTAATGAACTTGCCAAGCCTGGTCGTGACCCACGGTCAAAGATAAAAGTATTTCGCTTTGCAGATATTCATGAAATGGAAGATCTTGTACCCGGAATGGTCGTCCCGGGAATTGTGACAAATGTTACAAAATTCGGTGCATTTGTCGATATAGGTATTCACCAGGACGGACTTGTTCATATTTCAAATCTCAGTGACTCTTATGTGAAAGATCCCTCAACAGTTGTTAAACTAAATCAACATGTTATGGTGAAGGTGCTGTCGGTTGACATTGACAGGAGACGTATTCAGCTGTCAATGAAGGATGTAGGATAAAAAATGTGTAGAGACGCCCTATAGGACATCTCTACTACTAATTTTATTTATAGGAATAATTTTTTTCAGAACGGTCTCCTTCCGGATTCAGATCTGGGGCTCATTTCGGG
>CAZTXH010000078.1:799-1468 GCA_964617415.1 uncultured Rikenellaceae bacterium
ATGCAAATGATGCAGTTATTATTGCATTGATCTGTAAATCATTCATTACCAATCTTTCATATGTATCCATTACTGTGTGGTAAGTACGTCCATATTCTATTGCATCCTGTATAAATTGGAATGCCGGCAGGCCAAACCTGTCAAACGAAAGGTGATCAGTGCCGCTTGTATTCCTTATAGCTATTGTAGAACATCCCAGGCTTTCGAACGGCTTAAGCCACTCCTCAAAGATTGGTCTTACCATTTCATTCTGCTGCAGGTAAATACCTCTGTAACGGCCTGATCCGTTATCCATATTGAAATAGACAGCAAACTTGTCAAAACCGGGTTTATTCTCATTTGTTTCAGGATCCACAAGGTATTTCTCGGCATATCCGCGCGATCCATGAAGTCCCTGTTCTTCACCACCCCAGAGTGCAACTCGTATTGTTCTGCGTGGTGCTACATTAAGGGTTTTAAGGATACGAAGCGCTTCCATCATCACTATGCAGCCTGATGCATTATCAGCTCCTCCAGTACCACCGTGCCATGAATCAAAATGTGCACCCAGAAGCACCACTTCATCCTTGAGAGCTTTATCAGTACCAGGAATCTCCCCGATAATATTATAAACCTGTGGAGCATCAATGAATTTATTTTGTATTTCAATCTCCATTTTAACCGGTACAT
>CAZTXH010000078.1:1478-8422 GCA_964617415.1 uncultured Rikenellaceae bacterium
TCTTTCCATTCTGCCATGAGCTTCGATTGGCAGGTTAAGCTCAGGTATCGGCTCAGGATCACCTGAATTATAACTGGCACCGTTTGACCTGGGAATATTATATGCTCCTGAACTGTTAAGTATGACTGTAACTCCTTCACTTTTCATTAGTTCAGTAATCTTTGTTCTTAATTGTCTTCGGGCCATTATGGCTGCAATGTCGAAAGGCATTCTACGTCTTTCGCCGGCAAGACGCTCCGATTCAAGAGCTTCCAGTTCTTCATCTGTAAGTCTTCTGGCCAGGGGCTCATAACTAATCTCGTGGGTGGAAGTCGCCGGTATCAATGCTATCTTGTCTTTAAGTTTTCCCTTATATTTTTCAAGATCTTCCTCTGTATTCACTTCTACTATAACTACTTCACCCTTGATAAGTCCGTTTGTACTACCTGTCCATGCAACGGGATTGCAGGCAAAACTAGTATAATATGGGGTTGTCATTGCAGCATAGGTTTTAAGATTATCCCAGCCGCCACGGTTGAAATCCCTGGCAGCCTCTATTCTGACATTATCGAAACCTAGTTCTTCCATTTGTTTTTTCGCCCATTCGTTGCCACGGGTAAATCCTGTTGATCCGGTAAGTCGTGGTCCTACATAATCGGTGATCCAGAAGGCCAGGTCTTCGACCTTAGAATTATTCGTTCCTTCCTGCTTGATCTTGTAGATCATCTCAAGATCTACCTGTTCAGTCTGGGCATTAAGCCATGATGATATAGCAAGTAAAAGGAATAAGCTGATGCTGAATGCTCTGATTTTCATGATTCTGTTTTTGGTTTTTGAATGAAACAAATATAAGTAAATTAGAAAATTTATTTTCATTCTGCAGCAATTTTCCGGGAGGGTATTTTTGTTACTTTTGTTGGAAGACCTTTATCCAGATATGATATATCCCGAAAATTTTGAATCCAAGGTCGACTTTGACCATATAAGAGAACTTCTTAAAAAGATGTGTTTAAGCTCAATGGGTGTGGATATGGTTAGTAATATACGATTTGAAAATAATTATAACCATATAAAAGAAAAACTCTCAGCAACATATGAGTTCCAGCAGCTTCTGCAGTTCGAAGAGAACTTCCCATCAGATAATTATTATAGTTTTTCAGATTGCCTTGAGAAAATAAGAATAGAAGGCACTTTTCCTGAAGTGAGAGAGATATTCGATCTGAAAAGGTCGCTGGAAACAGTTAAATCGATCCTTAACTTTTTCAAAAACAGGGAGGAAGAAAAATATCCCGTTCTTCGAAAGAAATGCAGTAGTGTGAAAACATATCCTTATGTACTTGATTCGATTAACAGGATAATAGACAGGCATGGAGCAATAAAGGATAATGCTTCTTCACGTTTGAAGGAAATAAGACAGGAGATAACTGCCAAAAATGCCCAGGCATCTAAACGAATGAATGCAATTCTCAAACAAGCTCTGACAGAAGGTATTGTTGATGCTGATACTGTAGCATCGGTTCGTAATGGCAGGGGAGTAATACCAGTAAGTGCATACGATAAGAGAAGGATAAAAGGATTGATCCATGATCAGTCTGCATCGGGAAAGACTGTATTTATTGAACCTGAGGAGATAGTAGGGATCAACAATGATATTATTGAGCTGGAATTTGAAGAAAAAAGGGAAATCTTAAAAATATTAACTCAGTTTGCCGATAATATACGACCATACATCGACGAACTTCTGGTATCCAATGATTTCCTGGGGGAAATTGATTTCCTGAGGGCAAAAGCATTATTCGGGAACTATCATAATTCTATTATCCCGGTCATTTCAGAGAATCCATTGATTATATGGAAACAGGCAGTACATCCGTTGCTATCAAGAACATTTGAAAAGCTTCCAGACAGGGAGGTAATACCTCTTGATATTCAGCTTGATAATAAGAACAGAATTCTTGTTATTTCAGGACCCAATGCCGGCGGGAAATCAGTCTGTCTTAAAACTGTCGGACTCCTTCAATACATGATACAATGTGGACTTACAATTCCTGTAAAGGAGGGTTCTGAAACAGGAATATTCAGAGATATCCTTATTGATATAGGTGATGAGCAAAGTATTGAAAATGATTTGAGTACCTACAGTTCTCATCTCATAAACATGAAATATTTTTTGAAAAACAGTAGAGAGAAAAGTCTGGTACTCATTGATGAATTCGGTACAGGAACCGAACCTATGCTGGGTGGCTCAATAGCTGAAGCTATATTGGGTGAGCTAAACAGGAAAGGAGTATTTGGGGTACTGACCACTCATTATACTAATCTGAAACATTTTGCCTCATTAACAGACGGTATAATTAATGGAGCTATGGCTTTCGATAACCATCTTATGCAACCTCTGTTCCATCTCGATATAGGTAAACCCGGAAGTTCCTTTGCTTTTGAAATAGGCCGGAAGATAGGTCTTCCTGAAGAAATATTAAATGATGCATCACGCAAAGCAGGAGTAGAGAATATTAAATATGACAGGCATCTGAAAGATATTGCCCGCGACAAGAGATACTGGGAGAAAAAACGACAAAATATAAGGCATCATGAGAAAAAGCTTGAGAAATTAATTGAGGAATATGAGAAAGAGCTTTCAGGTGTTAAGGCAGTCAGTAAAGAGATAATTTCCAAAGCAAAAGATGAGGCACAAAACCTGCTTAAAGAATCAAACCGTATTATTGAGAATACTATACGCCAGATAAAAGAGTCACAGGCGGAAAAGGAAAAAACCAAGGATATCAGAAAACAGCTGGAGGAATTCAGGTATAATGTTACCGGAGAGTCGGGGATTGAGGAATCTGAAGCAGAGAAGAAAGTGGCAGCAATGGCGAAGAAGGCAAAAAAATATAAATCGAAGGAAAAAAGTACAGGAACCAAAGACCAGGAAACAAAAGAAAAACCCTTAGAGGTTGGTGATGCTGTGAGAATGATTGATACTATGGCTGCAGGAGAGATACTGGAAATGAAAGGTAAGATGGTACTAATAGAATCAGGTAGTTACAGGTTTCAGGTTTCAAAGGAGAGAATTGAAAGAATCAGCAGAGCAGAATTGCGAAAGAGTCAGAAATCGGGTCAGGTTGCCCGGGAAGTAGATCCTGTATTGTCCCAGAGAAAGCTTAATTTCAAGCCTGAAATAGACATAAGAGGGGTAAGAGGTGAAGAAGCAATAAGGAGGGTTCGTGAACTTATTGATGATGCAGTAATGGTTCAACATAAAAACCTGAGGATCCTTCATGGTAAGGGGAATGGGATACTGAGACAGTTGGTACGGGATTACCTGGGCACAGTAGATATAGTCAATTCATTCCGTGATGAACATGTCGATATGGGTGGTTCCGGTATAACCGTCGTAGAATTAGGCTTCTAATCCGGCTGTCGATGTTTATCCGAATTTATAGTGTTTCCTTACTGCTTCAATAATTTTCCAGCGGCATTTCAGACCTTCATCAAAGACGACCAGATCACCTTTACCGAATTTTATCGGATCACCTTTTTCAGGTGTTACAATAACTTCTCCTTCAAGGATATAACAGGTTTCCTTTTCGTTATATGACCAGGGGAATTCGGATACCTCCTTTTCCCATATTGGCCATGACCTGATATTCATTTCATCAATCTTTTGTTCAGAGGGTTTTTCTACGTGTATCATAAAAATCTATATTTAATTAACAATGCAAATTAATCAAAATATCATTAAAAAAATCCCCTCCTTATTTATTATTGGAGGGGATAACCAATTACCCTTTACTATATCCTGTAGCCTCAAGTTATAAGCCGAAAGCTACTAATCACTTTTAATTGAGTCTTATGGTTCCGTATGAAGAATCAACCCATACTTTTGCTGTTGGGGAATCATCAGTACCGACAATCCCAACTATTTCAGATTTATTATTTTGAATAATACGTCTTGTGTATTCGAAGTTATCTTCATTGAATTTCAGTCCGCCGTAGGAGACTCTTCCATTGAGGTTATAACTTGCTGATTCATCAATACCTACCTTGACTCCCGTATAACGTGAATCGATTTCTACCGATTCAAAACCTGAAGGTATTCTGTCAATATTAAGTCCACTGTAGCTCGCTTCATATTTAAGCTTATTAGTAAGCAGTTCAATATTAGTATCTGAATATCCTGTTGTAATGACTAGGTTATTGATTTTTCCAATTCTGAGATTATCATATTTTGTTTCAGCTACTAATGAACTGGTAGTTCCTAATTCAATTTTTGAATACTTACTGTCAGCAAGAAGAGCCTGACTATTTTCTATTGTTAATTTTCCACTGTATCTTAATTCAAGATCAAGCCACCCTGCTTCTTCAATGGAGCCTTTACCATAGGAAAGGCTCAGGTGATTAAGTGGTTTTTCGTTTCTGCGTGTTAGCTTTGATGCAATAATGTTTCCATATTTTATAGAGAGGTTTACATGTCCGTTTAGATCTTCCAGCTCTGTATTTCCATACTTGTTTGCCAGCATAAGATCCATCCATTCCGGCATTTGGACATTGTAATCGATAGTGAATTTTCTTCTTTCGTCACTCCATCCGGTGAATTTAAACCTATTACTGATAATTGTTTCTGCGGATATAACATCATCTCCTTCAGAGAAATGGACATCAATATAACTTAATAACTGTTCTGCCCTGTCCTTATTAGGATATTTGACAGTAACCTTTACATCAATTACTACCTGATTGCTTTCAGAAGTAAGAACGATTATATCGCCGTACTTGTTATTAAGATCAAGCTCCATACCCTTCTGTGCAGTATACTCTTCATGATACTCCTTTGAAACTTCATGCTGAGAAAATAATCCATATGGCAGGAGGAGAAATGCACTTAGGAATAATAATCCTGGTTTATATACTAACTTTTTCATCGTTGTTTGTATTTATTGTTTCATTCCTAATAGTTTTCAATTGATTTACAATGAAGGTCATTACTTCGAGTTTTGTCTGGTAATGTTCAATCATGGCATTTATAATTCTCTCATCATCAGGATTGGCTTTAAGGTCTTTCTGAAGCTGGATATACACTGAATCCATATTTTTCAACTCTTTGGTGAGCATATTTTTCTGTTCGGTATTATTTATAAAATTGATAGAATTTATCTCGCTCTCCATAAGATTTACCTGGTGCAAATAATAGTTTTCGACCTCCCTGTATTCTTTGGAAACATCACCAAGGGCCATCCTGTTTCTGTCGGGTCTCAGGAAATGATCCCAGGTCCACAGTGATGACAGTGTTACCAGCAATGTAACAACTGCAGCTTTAAGCAGGTATGGGACAATACTCCGTTTTACTGCAACTTTCCCAAACCTAATTTCAAGTTTCAAGTTAAAACGCTCAAAGTGACCTTCCGAAGGTTCTTTATCTTCGAAAAAGTCTTTGTTGCTCCTGATTATTTCATCTATTGTTTTCATTCCCTGTAAGTTTTCATTTCCTTCTTAATTCACTGATAAGTTTCTGTTTTGCTCTTGAAAGCTGTGATCGCGATGTGCTGCTTGAAATAGAAAGTATTTCTGCAATTTCATCATGATTGTAGCCCTCAAGGAGGTAGAGCGAAAGAATGACCCTGTAACCATCAGGCAGTCTTTCAATGGCCTCTTTAACTTCTTCTACCTTAACATCAAGTTCTTCATGATTGACCATATCATCTTTCTCTTCATCTCTTATTCCGATATGTGATTCAATATCTTCAAAGACCGCTTTTCTTTTTCCGAGAGTATCGAGTGACCTGTTTATTACTATTTTTTTCAGCCAGGCTCCGAAACTCACTGTTCCTGAGTAAGTGTTTATTTTTTCGAAGGCAGATAGGAAAGATTCCTGCATTATGTCTTCAGCTTCCATCGTGTCATTCACTATTCTCAGGCTCGTGTTATACATGGCTTTGTAGTATAACTTATATATCTGAAACTGTGCCTTCTGGTCTCCGAGCTTGCATCCATCCAGAAGATCCTGGTGCAAGTTCCTGAATGCCGCTTCTACTTTTGCCATCTTTATATAAAGACTAGGTTTGATATTAGATGCTGCACCCACTTTTATCTTTCTTATCAGTTTCTGATCAAAAGACGTGGGTAAATGATTAATGATGCACTCAATTTAAGAATTTTCTTATTCTGACAGAAAAAAATGCAAATATTATTCCCTGGGTAACTTCTCCGGTGCTGTAATCTAACTCTGATCCAAAAAGACTATGAGGAATGGAAAACACAAGAAGTAGAATAAGTGCTGCTACTGCCATATAAATGGGTCTGTTTTTTTTACGATTCATAACAACAGCTAAAATCCAGATAACTAAAACTATAAGTGTTTTGTTATCTGTAAGATCCCATCCGAATGGCACTCCTGTCCATAATTGTCCGAATGCAATTTTTTGTACAATAGGCCCGAGAATTATACCTCCTGCAATTAACAAAACCAGGGTCCATATCCCGTATTTTTTATATTCAGGAACTTTTGAGATACTCATCATACCCGACACTGTTGAAAAAAACATTGCGGTGAACATTACAAGTACATGAGGTATCAGTATATACCATGGCACACTATCTTTAAATCTTATTATAAGAGGAGTCTCCTTCATGATGGTTTGTGTACCCGATTTATCTGTCAGTTCAATGTAATATTGTAATTTTCCTGCAGGAGGCTGTGGGGGAATATCAGCAAAAAAACCTTTTTCCTCAGTAATTTTAAAAATCTTGTTCATAAAAGGTGAATGTACATGATATACTTTATATGAAAATTCTGAGGTCTGGTATTCATCTGTGGTTTTATACCTTTTATAGTAAAGAACTGCTTTAATTGATGTATCATTAATACTCAGTAAGACCTGAGATCTCTCATCAAGTCCTATACTTCTTATAAGCTTAAGGTTATAGACAGTATCATTAAGCGTTACATTCACCCTTTTGGGATAGGT
>CAZTXH010000079.1:0-8388 GCA_964617415.1 uncultured Rikenellaceae bacterium
ATTCTTAGCAGTTATATAAAGCCTCCGGAACCCAATCCTGAACTTGAATCCAAGATGGAGGAGCTGAAAGAAAAATATGGTGATTTCAATCAGTTGACTGAAGAGCAAAAAAAGAATTACTATAATGAGCGGTGGGAGGTATATCACAAATACAGGAAGCTTGCAACTGTAGCAGATGTGGTCGATCATATTGATCATGTAGTCCAGATTATAGGTATAGATCATGTTGGTATTGGAACCGATTTTGATGGTGGTGGAGGTATTGACGGATGTCAAACAGTGGCTGAGATGAAGAATATAACCATCGAATTATTAAGACGTGGTTATAAAAAAGCTGAAATAGAAAAGATCTGGGGAGGTAACATCATGCGTGTTTTCCGCGATGTGGAAAGAATAGCAGAACAAAATTAGTTGCCGGAAGCCGCAAGCCACCTACTGCCTGCCGCCTTCTGCCTCAGTTTATAACTTTACCCTGGAGAATTTCAAAGCTTTAAGTATCCATACCGGAAGTGATTTTTCAGGATCTCTTTTCTTTAGGTCGAGGTACCATCCGAGTTTTTTGAGTAGGGGAATCTTATGTGTCTCAACGAACTCTATGAGAGTTCCATCAAGATCTTCAATATATGCAAAATGTCCTGCAGCTTCACCCATGTCGAAGCTCTGACCATCATGGCTATGTTTACTGTCAACTCTGAAGGGGAAGCCCTTCTCTGCACAATATGATTTCAAGTTGTCCATATTTCCAATATCGAAACACAAATGTATAAAACCAGGATCGCCCCATAAACGGTCTTCATATATCCTTTTCCCTGGTACTCCTATACTTATAAGTTCAATTTCACTGTTACCTAGTACCTTGCTGAAAGGGCCCTTAACACTCTCTGATCTTCTCAGAAGGACCCTTCTGAGAATATTCTCACCACCCGGAATCCCGGTAAAATCCTGAAAAACACCTGTTGTATCATAAGCAACTACATCATAACCGAGTATATCTGAGTATACCACCCTGGCTTTTTCAATATCTGATACTCCAATGATAACACCATATGAACCTCCGGATACTTTGCCCTCATTAGCAAACCAGTTATTTCCTTCGACTATCTGGAAAATATTACCATAAGGATCCTTCAGGAAGAAATGATTGTTACCGTTTGGATCCGTATAAAGCTCTCCATGTATGCCTGGCACCCTCTCTTTGTAAAAAGAAAAGGCTTCATTGATGTTTTTTACTTTCATTTTACATGCAATGATCCCAAGATCCCCTAGTTTTATCTCATCTTTTTTATGTACAGGATCCCTTTCTTTATGCTGCCATACTTCAAAACCTCCTCCGCTCTGGAGGTTTAGTATCAGGATAGCATGCCTGTTGCGCGGCAAACCTCCCGTAAAAGGAAGCATAAGCTTTGCTTCTGCTTCTTCTTCAAATATCCTGCAATCCATTCCAAATTGTTCAATATACCATTTCCAGGCTTCGTTAAGGTTTACAACTCCGATACCGATTTGCTGAATCCCGCCAATTATATACCCATTCATTATTTAATTTTTTAAGTTGCTTTAATCTTGTCTGCTATTCTGAAAAAAAGCCATGGACATATACGTCTTATATACAACATTATAAGCTCACCTCTTCCAACAAGGATCTCTTTTTTATTTCATTTTATTCCCCAGAAAATTATTTTCCCTTCCTTCTTTAGGGTTATTCCCTTTTAAACACCTTCATCCATTTTACCGTGTTCTTTTCCTTTTGAATTGAGGGCATGATATGATATATTCGTTCTTACCCTGCCCGGGATAAGAACCGATGTTTTTATATTATTTTGTTTATTTTCAAGAAAAAGAGTTTCGAAAAACCCATGGAGTGCCTGTTTTGAGGCTGAGTATGCAGAACGAAGAGGAAATCCGAATCTGCCAGATATACTGCTTGTAGCAATTATGTGTCCCGATTTTTGATGGATCATATATGGGAGGATGGCTTTAGTAAGAGCAATTGTTCCGAAATAATTGATCTCAAATATTTTCCTGTCGAGCCAGAGTGGTGTTTCATCAATACGTGCTCTTTGACTTATTCCTGCGATATTAAATAGGAAGTCTAATTTGCCGATATTCTTCATCTGCTGCGCTACCAGATTTTCGATATCGGAGGTATCCGACAAATCGAAAGGCACACATATTATTTTTGATAAATTCTCGTTGTATGCTGCTTTTACTTTTTCAAGGCCCGGTATATCATTTGAAGAGATAATGACTGTTGCACCGTGATTTACAAGTTCATGTACAAGTGCTTCCCCGATACCTGATGATGCACCTGTTATCCATGCTGTTTTTCCTGAAAGGAATTGTCGGATTCTTTTCACCTTAAGGTTTCAATTATATTTACCAATTCAAGATGATTTTTCCTGAGGCTAAGATAATCTTCATTTTTATTACTTATATAGTTTCTAATCCTGAAACCACCCATTATTCGTTGGAAGAATAAAGAATAATTCCATGCAAACCAACCTGCAAGAGGTAATGATAAGAATATCAAAATGGCAAGCCACCAGGGAGAAATAATAATTAATGCCAGGATTAGAAGTAATGGAAGAACAACCAGTGCAAGAGCCAGTGAGAACCCGTACATGAAGGTGCCATGAAATTGTATATCCCTAATTTTTTTTGCCCGCAGACGCGGCAGAGTGAGAAAAGTAAGAGTAAATAGACTACCATAGATAAAGAACGGGAAAGTTGCTATTATCCCGGCAAAACCCGCAATAAGCCAACTCATGATATGTTTCTTTTTCTCCAGCAATCTGTAAGTTAGATTCAGCTTTTTTGTTTTTTCTTTCACCTCAAGACTGAGAGAACAGATTTTACTGTAGAGCGACTTGTTTATTGTCTTCAACCGGTTTAGGTTTTCTATCAGAACACGGTCGCGAAACAATTTCGGGAACCTTATATTATCGCTAAAACGGCCATTTATAATATTCCTCAACTCATCAATGGCCTCATAATCCTCCTCTGACTCAATATGTACCATTATTCTCATCATTTCAGATGAGAGCCTGTCTCTGAGTTTATTCAAAGCTATTTCCGGACTCTCTTTATAAAGCTCATAATAATCTGTAACTTCAATTGGTTTACCATATACAACTGTCAGAACCTGTCTGAACCTGTTATAATTAGTGAATTCGAGACCAACAGGAATTAGTTTTATTTTGAGATTGAAATCAGAGGCTTGTTCAGAGTGGAATGCGATCCTACAAATACCTTTTTTAAGACGTCTGAGTCGTCTGAAACCTGCATGATCTCCTTCGGGTAATATAACCAAGCCGTTTTTATGTTTAAGTACATCGATTGTTTTATTAAAGATTTCACTGTTCTCTTTAAGGGAACTATAACCATCTCTTATTCTGTAAACAGGTAAAATCTTCAGGAAATAAAGAAGTGATGCAACAAACTTTTTTTTGAAAATATCGGCACGGGCAAGAAAAACAGGTTGTCCTTTGTGGGTAAACAGAACAGCCAGTGCATCCATGAGAGCATTTTGATGGTTTGGTGCAAAAATAAGAGGATCATCAGGATTAATATGATTACGGCCAAGGACAATTACTCTTCTGTAATATATATTATTATGCCAGAATTTGAAGATACTCTTTAATATACTGTATCTTATTGAATATTTTTCAATGTTTTCCCTGCCCATAATATATTCAGCAAATATGCTTTAAATCTTCAATCAGTCGTAATCTGGTAAATTTTTATGCAAGTTAAAAAAAATTGAAATCATTTGTCCATCTGTCAATTATCCTTCTTTCTTTTTTCGTTGGACGGCCGGTTCCTTTTCTCCTGTAGCCTATATATCCTATACGGTTAAAAAGAAGCTTCTCTTTTTCATCTTCAGGTGTAAGATCTTCAATAAAGTCGGTTACTAGCTTTGCTGATACACGGTTTTCCAAGGGACAGATTACCCTGAAGGTATATGTGACAGGGGGCTTTTTGACAGTTATTATTTCGTTTATTTCAACGGTTTTTGATGGCCTGGCAACAATATTATTGATCATTATTCTTCCTTTTCTGCAGGCATTAGAAGCCTGACTACGGGTTTTGAAAATTCTTGTGGCCCAAAGGAATTTATCTATTCTAATATTTAGATTATTAGTCATATTCACCAGGATTTACCTTTCCTGCTTTATTAAATGCAGTCATTGTCAGTTCAGTTCCCACAGTTCCGAATGACTTTATCATCTCTATTACAAAGGTAATACGTTCTTCTATGATCTTCATCTCCTCTGAGGTCCATTTCCCCAGTACATAATTAACCTGTGAGCCTTTATGGAATCCGGTACCTATACCTATTCTGATACGTGAGTACTCATTGGTTCCAAGTATTGTGCTGATATGTGCAAGGCCGTTATGTCCACCGTCGCCACCTTTTGATCTCATTCTTATGTTTCCCAGGGGTAAAGCCAGGTCATCAACAATTACAAGCAGTTTTTCCAGGGGGATCTTTTCCTTTTTCATCCAGTATCTTACTGCATTGCCACTAAGATTAACGAATGTTGATGGTTTGAGAAGGATAAACTCTCTGCCTTTATATTTCATTCTTCCTATAAATCCATAACGTTTATCTTCAAATAGTACATTTGAAGCAACAGCCATATTATCAAGTACCATGAATCCTACATTGTGACGTGTTTCAGCATACCCGTCACCAGTATTTCCCAGGCCAACTATAAGATATTTCATTGTGCCTGAATATTTGTGGTGTGATTAAGATTGTTTTTCCTTTTCCTTTTCTTTGTCCTGATCTTTCTCCTTTTCTTCGACAGGAGCTTCAGCAGCTGCTTCCTCTTCTCCTTCAGCAGCTTCAGCAGCTTCAGCTTCTGCGGCTACTTCAGCGGCAGCGGCAGCGGCAGCTGCCTCTTCTTCTGCAGCTTTCAAGGCAACACGTGATGTGGTAACCGTGATAACGGTAGCAATTTTCGGATCGAGTAATTCTATATTATCAAATGAAAGGTCTCCTATTTTTATAGAGTTATGGATTTTGAGGTCGGTCACATCTATAAGAAGTTCTTCAGGGAGGTGTTCTTCCATTCCCCTGACTTTCAGATGTCTTCTTTTAATCATCAATTCACCTCCTTCCTTAACACCCTCAGATTCTCCAACAGCGGTTACCGGAATATCAATTGTAATGGGTTTGTTGTCATAGATCTGTAAAAAATCGGCATGAAGTAAGCTGTCGGTTACAGGGTGAAATTGTTTATCATGAAGGACTGCCTTATATTCCTGATTGTCTACTTTTAGCTTTATCAAATGGGCTTCATGTGTATATATAAGGTTTTTGAAAATGTTCTCCGGTGCATAAAAATGTATATTATTCTCATTTCCATAGATCACACATGGTACATTCCCTTCTTTCCTGATCTGTTTTGTGCTCTTTTTACCCAGTTCTTTTCTGAGTACCCCATTGATTTCTATCGTTTTCATTATCTGAATGTTGTTGTGCTACTCAGGATTAACTTTTAGATAACCCCCCATCACATGTTAAAAAATCGGACGCAAAGATATGCTAAAGAGATCAGAATACAAAATTTGTACTAATCGACTGATTGGTATTGACTGCCTGAATTGTTTTTGCAAAAATATCTGCTATTGAGAGTACTTTTATTTTTTTTGAAGTATTTACAAACGGGACTGAATCACTAACAACAAGCTCTTCGATAGAAGAGTTATTTATTCGTTCGACAGCATTACCTGATAGAATTGGATGGGTGGCAAAGGCCCTTATGCTTTTGGCACCTTTCTCATGCACCATATCTGCTGCAAGAACAAGAGTGCTGGCTGTATCCACCATATCATCAATTATTACAACATCTTTCCCTTCCACATCACCAATAATTGACATTTCTTCTACAACATTGGGTTTTTTCCTTAGTTTATAGCATAGGACCATTTCTGATTGCAGATACCTTGAATATGCATTGGCTCTTTTTGAGCCACCCATATCTGGTGCTGAGATAGTAAGGTTTTTCAGGTTAAGGTTTTCAATATACGGGGCAAAAATTGCAGAGCCGAAAAGATGATCAACCGGTACATTAAAGAATCCCTGAATCTGGTCAGCATGAAGGTCCATTGTTATTATTCTGTCAACTCCGGCAGTACTCAGGAGATCGGCAGAAAGCTTTGATCCGATAGAAACCCTGGGACGGTCTTTTCGGTCCTGTCGGGCAAAGCCGTAATATGGTATAACAGCTATTACTTTATAAGCAGAAGCCCTTTTTGCAGCATCGATCATTAAAAGAAGCTCTAAAAAGTTCTCTGCCGGAGGATTTGTTGATTGAATGATAAATACCATGTCGCCTCTGACTGATTCGTCGAAACATGGCTGAAATTCACCATCACTGAAGTCTGTAACAGAGCTTTTACCAAGTTCAATGCCAAGGCTATCTGTAATTTTCTCGGCAAGAAGTCTGGATGATCTGCATGAAAAGATTTTTAAGGGTGCTTTTCCGAACATTTGTTATAACGATTTAACTGTAATAGTTATCTACAAAAATAACTATTCCTGAATATATCTGTCCTCTTTTGATAACTTGTTCAAAGATTCTTCAATAAAGTTGAGCATTTTCTCTCTCCCGGCTTTCTTAACTGCAGATGCAGTAAAGGCGACAGGAAGGGATTCCCAATTTTTAAGCATCTCGTAATCGTATAACCGGATCGATTTTTCGAGAGCAATACGACTTATTTTATCTGTTTTAGTGAAGACTCTGGCAAAGGGAACCTGTTTACGTCCGAGAAATTCCATGAATTCAATATCAGATTTCTGGGGTTTGAGTCTGCAGTCGAGTAATACGAATAGACATACAAGATTCCTACGTTGAAGAACATATTCCCTGGCAGCATTCATCCATTTTTCCCTTATCGTATGAGGGACCCTGGCATATCCGTAGCCGGGCAGGTCGACCAGGTACCATTTGTTATTGATAAGATAATGATTTATTGTCCGGGTTTTGCCTGGTTCCCCGGAGATCCTGGCCAGCTTCGACAATCCTGTGAGCATATTAATAAGTGAAGATTTACCTGTGTTGGAGCGACCTATGAATCCATACTCCGGTAATACAGGAGCCGGACACTCTCCTATTGAAGTACTGCTTTTTATGTAGGAAGCAGAATGAATTATCATTTTCGCCAGCTAGTTCAGATCATTATAGGGCAGGTCAATTTTTTTGTATATCAGATTCCGGTTCCCGTGTAATGTAATTATTTCAGCAATCACTCCTGTATAATCCTGTTGTGCTGTCCCAGATTTCTTTAATTGCAGAGATGCTTTGCCATTTATTGTCTCAAGGAGTTTACATTTTGTGGTGTCGAAACGTCCATCCGTAAATTCGCCCTGGTAGAATTTTACTTTTTCTGGTTTATCTGACATTTCAAGATCAATCGTATAAATACCTTTTGTACCATATTCATCTTTAATATTTGTAACTATTTCGGGATAGTCTTTATAGATCCTTCCCAATTTATCATACTCTTCCAGAAGAGGTGTACGTAATCCTTTCTTATAACCTATAATGGCTTTTATTTTGCCTGTTCTGTAATACTGTTTTTGTAATCCATCAATGGTATCATTCTTAAAAGGAGTTGTTCTGAATGGCTGTCCTTCCAGGTAATACCATACAGCAGAGTCCTCACGAAGGCCGTTTTCATACCAGAAAGTTTGATATAATTGTCCTCCCTGGTAATATGTTTTCATCAATCCATGGCGAATTCCATTCTTAAATGTTATTTCCTTAAGAAGGCGTCCTCTATTCATATACTGCTTAATTCCTGTATATCCAGTATCAGGAACAGAAACTGTATCAATATCGGAGATTGAGTCTTTTTTCCTCTGGCCCTTTCCGGCACAACCTGCCATTATTAAAACTGAAAGGACAATTACAAAACAAGATGAAAATATTCTCATGGCAGCATATTATTTATCAATTAATATTAAGTCAATGTTGTTTTTATAAAAACTTCAAGTACTGTAGAGCCCATTAAAGGTTCCAGTTCAATATTTTTTATCATTGCCGGAATAAGTACTGTTTCGCCTATGATCAGCGGCTCGGATTTACCATCATAACGAATCATTAACTCTCCTTCAGTACAAATGTAGATAACAAAAGAATCAAACAGGTTTATTAAAGTTTATAATATTTGTTGTGAAAAATTCACAGCTTACCAGGTTTTCAGTCCTGTTCAAAACAGGTTCTTTTGATATTTTGTTATTCACCGAGGTGTTAAAATCAATTACATCAATGGCAAGGTCAGTATGTAATTCCCTCGGTTGTCCGTTATACCCTGCTCTGTTCCAATCATATATCCTGTATGTGATATCTGAAGTCTGCTGTATTTCTACAAGGAGTATAC
>CAZTXH010000080.1:0-7898 GCA_964617415.1 uncultured Rikenellaceae bacterium
GTACTGACCTGATCATTTCTCATGGGATAAAGAAAGTAGTTATTGGAACGATTGATTCAAGTGAAAAGGTTAATGGCAGAGGTATTGCTCTACTTGAAGATGCCGGATGTGAAGTAAAAACGGGTGTTCTTGAGCAGGAATGCAGATGGCTGAACCGGCGGTTTTTTTCATTCATTGAAAAAAAGAGACCCTATATCATACTGAAATGGGCACAAAGTGCTGATGGTTATATTAACACATCAGGCGAGGGAGGCACTGCACAAAAACCTGTATGGATAACAGGAGTACCTGAAAGGGTACTGGTACACAGGTGGAGAGTTGCCGAACAGGCAATACTTGCAGGTGCCGGTACTGTCAGATCTGATGATCCGAGATTAAATGTAAGATACTGGACCGGAGATAATCCACTGAGGATAATACTCAGCAGTTCAGGTATGATCAGAAAAGACTCATCTTTGTTTAAAACAAATGGCACAAATATCTTGTTTACCAATAACATTGATGCGGATTTACCAAATGTTGAGAAAGTGAAATTAAATGGTAACAACAACCCGGCTATTCAAATAGCAGAATACCTGTATGGTAAAGATATTCAGTCACTTATAATAGAAGGTGGTGCATTGGTGATGGATCTTTTCATTACTGCTGGATTATGGGATGAGGCAAGGATATTTACAGGAATGCAAAATTTTAAATCCGGAGTAAAAGCCCCGGCAGTTACTGGTAAGAAATACTCTTCTACAGCATTCAGTATGAGTTCTCTTGATATGATTCTGAATAGAATGAGTTTAATAACGGGATGAGTTGATAATTAAAATAAAATTGTCTAATTTTGATAGTTTGTATAGTAACAATTTAGTTATAAAATTATGAATAAGCGAATAGTATTTTTAGCGGCCATATTGGCAATTCTCTCATTGTGCACTTATGGACAGAAGCCGAGAAAGTTTTTTAAGGCAGGTAAGGAGTTCGTTGAAAACATGAAGTATGAAGATGCAGTGGCTCAATTTACAAATGCAATCGACATTGAACCATCAAATCCTGACTATTATTATGCCAGGGGCGAAGCATACAGATCGTTGGAGAAATATGAAGAGGCAGCAGCCGATTATGAAAAGGTTATTGTTTTTGCTCCGAAAGAGGTTGATGCATATATCGGTTTGGGTAGAGTATGCAACAAAATGAATAATTTTGAGGAAGCTCTGGGATATCTGCACAGGGCATCAGCACTCGACAAAAGAAATAGAGATATTTATCCTGAAAAGGTTATAACTCTATTGGGGCTGGAGAGATATGATCAGGCTTTGAGAGTGTCAGATACGGCAGTGATTATAAAGGATACTCCTTATAACTTGTACTACAGGGGGATTGTTTATACAAAGTTAAATAATGATGTTCTGGCAAAGAAAGAGTTTGAAAAGTCTATTTCGAAGGATAAAGGATATCCTGATCCCAGACTCGCTCTTGCTGAGTTGCTTTTAAAGACCAATAATACGCAGGGAGCACTGGTACAGTGTAATGAGATATTGAGACGTGATGACCGGAACACCGAAGCTTATCTGATGAGAAGCAATGTATACATGAAAACACTTGATTATCCCAGTGCTATTAATGATATATCAAAAAATATCCTTATTGACCCGGACAATCCTGATTTTTATCTGTCAAGGGGCAAATGCTATCAGGAATTTAATCAACATACCAATGCTATTAATGATTTCTCGAAATATATCTCGATGAAGCCTGACAACCCTGATGCTTATTTTAACAGGGCAAAATCGTATGAGGAGATAATGAATTATGTCAAAGCTATGGAGGACTACAGTAAGATTACCGAACTCTCCGAATTCAACCAGGAAGCCCGTAAAATGTTGAAAGATGCCCAGGACAGGCTATATGAGCTTAACAGAGAGACAGAGCCTCCAAAAATAACATTAGTTAGCCCTACACCGGTTGATCAGTCTGTAGAGGTGAAAGGAGACAATAATACCGTCCTGTTAACCGGTAAAATTATAGACAAGAGTAAGATTAAGACATTTTCAATTAATTACGAACCTATTAATGTAGTTGAAAAGGACGGAGAAAGCGAATTCCTTGCAAAAATAAATATTGAGGGATCTGATGAGCTTATAATTACTGCAACTGATGATTATGATAATGAACAAACAGTGAAATATAAATTGGTACGGACAGAGATAGATCCCCCACAGGTAAGTATTCTTTCTCCGTACGCTTCGGATGATGGACAAATATATCTCGACAGCAATGATCCTTCACTATTCCTGCAGGGAAAGATTACTGATGAGAGCAATATCAAATCCGTCTTTATTGACGGAGTTACTGCAAGCTATCCTGTAGGAGAACTCAATCCATCGTTTACGGCAACTGTTGATATTATGAATAAGAGCAAAATAGTTGTTGAAGCCGAGGACGTCTACGGAAATAAAACGACAGCAGAGTTCAGATTCAACAGGGAAGGTGCACAGATTTCCGAATCCAATCCTATGGGTAAAACATGGGTTGTGTTTATTCAAAATTCGGATTACACTACTTTCGCAAGTCTGGAGGGCCCTGAAAAAGATGTGAATACAATGATGGCAGCGTTTGCAAAATACCAGATACACAATTATATTACCAAGGAAAATCTTACCAAATCGGAAATGGAAAGGTTCTTTTCTATAGAACTCAGGGATCTTATAAAAACAAACCAGGTTAAATCATTGCTGGTATGGTATGCCGGTCATGGTAAGTTTATCAATGATGTTGGCTACTGGATACCTGTTGATGCAGAACGTGATGATGAGTTTACCTATTTTAATCTCAACACACTCAGGGCATCAATGGAGACATACCTTACATATCTTACACATACTCTTGTGGTTACTGATGCCTGTGAATCAGGACCAAGTTTTTACCAGGCAATGAGATCGGAACTGAAACAAAGAAGCTGTGATGATTGGCAGGCTACCCAGTTCAAATCATCACAGGTATTCTCTTCAGCGGGTTATGAACTGGCCGTGGATGACTCACAATTCACCCGTACCTTTGCTACATCACTCCAGAATAATCCGAATGCCTGTATACCTATCGAAGAGATTGTACAAAAAGTATCCGCGGCAGTAGCAAATAACAACCAGCAAAAACCCAAATTCGGAAAAATAACCGGTTTGAAAGATGAAGATGGCACATTCTTCTTTATAGCCAGATAATACTGATGAAAATAGAATTTTGGTCTTACAAGATTAAGGTCATCAGGCACATTAGCCTGATGACCTTATTTATAATCCTATTCTCCACCCATGCAGGGTCTCAAACCTTTTTCTTTGAAAAGTATGGAGTGGAACAGGGTTTAAGCTCCTCAAAAGTATATACAGTACTGCAGGACAGAAACGACTGGATCTGGCTTGGGACCGAAAGTGGTGTTTCGAGATTTGACGGATCCAAATTCGAGAATTTCACTGCTGCCGACGGTATGGCAGGAGGCGGAGTTTACAGTGTAGCAGAAGATTCACTCGGTAGAATATGGTTTGGACACCTTAACGGGGGATTCAGCATGTATGACGGTATGAATTTCCGCAAAATGCGGTTTGACACTATTTCTATTTCAGGTGATATCACAAGTATAAAGCAGATAAGTGATAATTTATGGATTACCACCTTCAGTAACGGAGCTGTACGGATTCCTTTCCCGGCACCAGGAGATACTTTACTGAGGGGCAAACAATACAGAGGAAGGGAAGGTCTCAGTGATCAGATCTCTTCGTCATACATTGGGAAAGATGGAACATTCTATTGTGTTGATCCTAATCTCGGAATTAAAAAATATGTTCCTGAAAAAGACCAGTTCGAAAATTTTAGTCTGCCCGGATTTCCAAGGTATTTTGCTGTAATAACACTTTTTGAAGATTCAAGGGGAGACTTCTGGTTTGGAACTTATAACGGAGGTCTTTACAGGTATATCTCATCCATTGACTCAATGAAAATATACGATCACAGGGATGGCCTGTCAAAGAATCATATTTCATTTATTACAGAAGATTACCGGGGTAATATATGGGTGGGAACCTATGGAGGAGGAATAACAGTATTCTCAGGTGAGAAAATGACAGTTTTTGATAATTCAAACGGACTTGAGGCTATAACTATACACTGGATACTGGAGGATAAGGAAAAAAATATGATCATCGCTGATCATTATACAGGAATAAGCATTTACAAAGGTGATCATTTTGTGACACTTGACGATGAAAAAATACTGCCAGATAAAGGAGTCAGAGCAGTTGAAGAGGATGAATCAGGAAGATACTGGTTTGGAACAAATGCAGGAATCTCAGTCTATAATCCCGGGGAAGAAGCAGGTAAACAGGTACAGATATTTGACAATACCAGAAATGCTATCGGTAATAAGATCAAGTTTATTAAATCAGACAAAAAAGGTAAGATATGGATTGGTACGGATGGCAACGGATTATCATTTTATGATCTGAAAACAGAAAAATTTTTCTATAATTCCTGGTTGAACAGCAGGCTTGATCCTTTCGGAGTCATTTATGCACTTGAAATTGATCAGCAAAACAGGGTATGGATAGGATGCCAGGACAGGCTTGTTGTTTGGGATGGTAAAAACGAAGAGACCTATACACAGGCATCAGGTTTGGCAGGCACATTCATAAAAACAATTTTTTGTGATAATGAGAATAATATATGGATTGGCTCTGAAAATAAGACCGGACTCACAAAATATAATAGTACGACAGGTGAATTTAAAATAATTGATATTGGTGAAGGATATGTCCCGGTTACTATTTCCCAGACTACTGATTTAAAAATCTGGGTAGGAACATCAAGTGGACTTCTCTGTATTGAGAGTGATTCGGTTATCCATACTATCAATGAGAAGACAGGACTACTTTCAAATAACATTAAACTGCTTCAGCCTGAAGGCGATAATTTCCTCTATATCGGTACAAATTACGGATTGAACAGGTACAATATGTCTGACAGTAGCATTGCCACATTTACAAAAAGGAGTGGTTTTACCGGCATAGAAGCTTTGGAAAACGCCTCGATATCAGACAGCAAAGGCAATCTGTGGTTTGGAACAGCTAATGGTGTAATAAGATTAACACCATCAAAAATGCCTCCGGTTGATTCAAAACCACTCACCCATGTAAGCAGTATGGAGGTTAACTATCTCCCCAGAGAAATGGAAGAGGGACTGAAGCTGAATTACAAGGAAAAATCACTGGTATTTAATTACTATAGTGTCAGCCTTACTGATCCTGAGGCTGTTAAATACAGGGTGATGCTTAAAGGTGCTGATCCTGACTGGAGACCGCCAACAAGCCAGACCATGGATTATTACCCTAACCTGGCCCCTGGGCATTATACTTTCAGGGTTATGGCATCAAACAGTTACGGCTACTGGAACGAGGAGCCCTTTGAATATGCATTTACTATTAAACCACCATTCTACCAGACTCCATGGTTCATTATCACATGTATTATACTGGCAGCTATCGGTATTGTAGCTTATATAAAGATCAGAGAGCGGAACCTAATAAGGGAAAAGAGGATCCTTGAACAGAAAGTGGCAGAAAGAACTGCCGAAGTGGTTCAAAAGAGTATGGAAATAGAAGAGAAGAACAGAGATATTACAGCCAGTATAAGATATGCGGAACGTATTCAGCGTGCCATGTTACCGCGGGAAGATACATTTCATGAGACATTTATTCTCTATATGCCCAAGGATATTGTAAGCGGTGATTTTTACTGGATGTACGACAATGGTGATCTTGAGTTCATTGCAGCTGTAGATTGTACAGGACATGGTGTGCCTGGAGCATTTATGTCAATAATCGGTCATAACTCACTCAATAAGGTAGTACGTGAATTTGGAATAACACGACCGGGAGCTATCCTTGATCAGCTGAATGTTGAAGTTGTTAAAGCCCTTATGCAGAGAAAAGAAGAAACAATAAATGATGGTATGGACCTTGCTCTGATAGCTTTTAACAGAAAAGAATTCACCCTCGAATATGCAGGAGCCTATAATCCATTATATCTCGTAAGGGATGGAGAGGTAATTACTTATAAAGCCGACAGGTTCCCCATAGGAATGTCATCGATAGAGGCAAAGAAGACATTTATCAATCAGCAGGTTGAAATAAAGTCCGGCGATATGCTATATATGTGTTCTGATGGTTATGCTGATCAGTTTGGCTCTTCTGAAGGGAAAAAATATAAATCGGGGAATGTTAAAAAACTACTTGTCGAAATATATAATCTGCCTGTGGTGGAACAACGTAAAAGACTTGAAAAGGAGATTCTCGACTGGAAAGGAGAGCTTCCACAGGTTGACGATATTGTTTTTATAGGAACAAGGATTCCCTGATATCAGATTTTAGCAATTTTACGCCATTCTTCATTACTTCTGTCTTTTCTGTTTAGTGCACTAATAACCTCTTCAGGAGTATTGGCAATATCCCATATACTTTTGTGTTCCTTCCTGAGGAAATGGGTTTCAACCATGTTATCGAGAAAAGTAAAAAATGATCTGTAAAATCCGAGTGTGTTGAGTATAATTACTGGTCCGCCAAAAAGACTGAGTTGTTTAAGTGTTATGGCTTCTGTAAGTTCTTCAAGTGTTCCAACACCACCGGGAAGGGCCACAACAGCATCGGATATTGAAAATAAAGTTTTTTTTCTTTCACCCATATCGGGTGTTACTATCATGTTGGTCAAACCTTTATGACCCCAGCCCTCTTCTTTCATGAACAATGGTATTACACCTGTTATTTTCCCACCTTCTTTAATTACAGCATCAGCAAACTTCCCCATAAGACCAATTCCACCACCTCCATATACAACATCAATTCCTGACTTTGCAAGAAGTGATCCCAGCCGGGCAGCAGCTATTTCAAATTCGCTTTTTATCCTGCTGCTCGAAGATGCAAATACACAGATTGTCATAAATGAAAATTAAAAAAATAGCCGTCATGTACGGCTATCAGGAATCTATAATAACGCATTAAGCTTTGTAATGAAATTTTCCTTCGGAACAGCTCCTACCTGTTTGTCTGCAACACTTCCACCTTTGAAGAAAAGAACTGTCGGGATATTTCTTATTCCATATTTGGCAGTTACCTGGGGACTAATATCAACATCACATTTTGCTACCACTACTTTCCCTGGATATTTTTGTGATATCTCTTCAAGAATCGGTACTATCATTTTGCAGGGAGCACACCACTCTGCCCAGAAGTCAACAATAACGGGTTTTTCAGAACTTATTACAATCTCATTAAAGTTATTATCATCTACCTCTAAAGCCATAGTGTTAATTTTTCGAAAAAATGTTGTGTGTAAATATAGTTAATTAACTTTATATTCAATACCCGGATGATCATCAAGGTAGGAAATAAGATCATTATTAAGTCTTACACGGATTGTTCTTGAAAACATTGGAAGTGAAATTTTGTCTTCCTTATCAAGAAACAGGAATTTCAATTCTGTTTCGCCTTTATTTTCTCTGATAAGATCTTTAAGCTCATTTATCATCTCCTCATTAAGATTCTCGATATTGATCTTTAATGTAACAGATTTTATTAGTTCATCTTTTACGCTTGAAAGGAGATTTATCTTCCTTATGCTGAATTCCAGCTGATCATCCCGGTATCTTCTTTTCTGGACTCTCCCCTGTATAAGTAGATAATATCCTTCAGTGAGGAATTTGCTGTTTTCGATATAATCCTTATCGAATAATATAAATCTGAAAGAATCGGAATAATCCTGAAGTATAAAAGATCCGTATGGTTTACTGTTTTTACCGGTTCCGTTTTTAGTTTCAGTTACCATCCCGGCAACGATTACCTCGCTGTCAAGATATTCCCTTAGGT
>CAZTXH010000080.1:7908-8312 GCA_964617415.1 uncultured Rikenellaceae bacterium
TTCTGCCAGTGTTGTGGTTGTGAAAGTATTTATTTCAAGCCGGAAATCATCAAGAGGATGTGATGAAAGATATATACCGATAACCTCTTTTTCGCGGTTTAGTTTTTCAAGCTTAGGCCAGTCAGGACATTCTACAGGTTCAGGTTTTATCATGTCAAAACCATCACTTTCGCCAAAAAGAGTCTGTTTGCTGGCTATCTTAATTGTCTTGGCATTATTGCCGTATCGAATAAGGCTTTCGATGAAACTGGAACCCTTTTTATCGAGAGCAAAATATTGTGATCTTGAGATTCCAGTAAAGCAGTCGAATGCTCCGGCTACAGCCATAGCTTCCATGGCCTTTTTGTTCAATGAGTTAAGGTTAACTCTTTCAACGAGATCATAGATATCCTTGTAAAAGCCAT
>CAZTXH010000081.1:0-8133 GCA_964617415.1 uncultured Rikenellaceae bacterium
TTCACGTCTGCCTTTTATGAGCCGCTGCGCTATGAAGTATGGTAGGTTCATTATTGTAATTATTCAAAAATAGTAAAAAAAAGACACAGAGAATCATAGAGGAAAAAGTTGTAGATTTACATAAAAAACCTTGATCAATGAAGATATTTACCATTATTACATCAACATTAATGATGCTTCTTTCCGGTTGTTCGGCAACTGAGAATAGAACAGAACCTGGTGCAAGCCAGTTAAAGGAATATGGTCCACTTATAAAAGATAAAGCAATAGCAGTTGTTGCAAATCAAACCTCAATGATAGGTCAAACCCATCTTGTCGATAGTCTGATGGCTATGGGTTATAATATCAAAGTGATATTTGCACCTGAGCATGGATTCAAGGAACTGGCCCCGGATGGGAACACAATACAGAACGGGAGCGATACTCTTACAGGAATAAAAATTCTGAGTCTTTATGGAAACCGGGTTAAACCATCCCCTGAGCACCTGGAAGGTATTGATGTGCTTGTTTTTGATATTCAGGATGTGGGAGTGAGGTTCTATACTTATCTTTCCACACTTCATTATGTTATGGAAGCGTGTGCGGAGAATAATATTAAATGTATTGTCCTTGACAGGCCGAACCCGAATGGCTTTTATTTCGATGGAAATATTGCTGATACAGCATACCGATCTTTTGTGGCAATGCATCCTGTGCCAATTGTCAATGGAATGACAATCGGGGAGTATGCTCAGATGATAAACGGAGAGAAATGGCTTAATAATGGTATACAATGTGATCTTACTGTTATTAAGTGTAGAAATTACACTCATAACACTCTTTATAAACTTACTGTAAGACCTTCACCCAATTTACCAAATCTGGCATCAATATATCTTTATCCTTCTATCTGTTTTTTTGAAGGAACAGAGATATCGCTGGGCCGCGGGACACCATACCCATTCCAGATGTACGGATCACCACTTTTACCCGACAGAGGATTTAGTTTTATACCTGAGAGCCTTCCTGAATCAACAAATCCGCCTCTCCTGGGGGAAAAATGCTATGGAGTAGATCTGAGAAATGCAATAGAAGATAAACTGGTGCCTTCACCGGAAATTAATCTTCAATGGATTATTGATGCCTATAATGATTATCCGGATAAGGAAAGTTACTTTACACCATACTTTGACCGACTGGCAGCAGGAACAACATTACGTGAACAGATACAGAAGGGGATGACAGCTGATGAGATCCGGGCATCATGGAAAAAAGGACTGGAAGAGTTTGGGAAGATAAGGGAGAAGTATTTACTGTATGACTGACCCCCAACCCCTCCCGATACACTTTCACTGCGTTCAAGTTATCGGGACAACTTGTCCCGTGAAACGGGAGGCTCTAAAGGGGGGCTAATACTGTGCCTTCAATGACAATATGATATAAAATTAGGCCCCCTTCTAGGGGGCAGGCAATCAGCCAGGCGGCTGATTACCGGGGGTAATTAACCCCGGATATACCTTCAATGCCTCAGCAAATGTCTTCATTGCATTCCTGAGATCATCAATATTCAGAACATATGCAATACGTACCTCATTCTTTCCATATCCAGGAGTCGAATAAAAACCTGATGCCGGTGCAATCATCACAGTCTGATTTTTATATTCAAAGTCCTCGAGAAGCCACTGGGCAAATTTATCAGCATCGTCAACAGGAAGCTTTACGATAGTATAGAATGCACCTTTGGGTTTCGGGCAATATACTCCGGGTATTTTATTGAGTGCTTCAACCATGAAATCACGGCGGGCTGTATATTCCATGTTTACCTCACTGAAATAATCCGGAGGTGTATCTACTGAAGCTTCACCCACTATCTGACCAAGACCCGGGGGTGAAAGACGTGCCTGTGCAAACTTAAGGGCAGTGGAAAGGACTTCCTTGTTTTTCGTTACAAGAGCACCAATACGAACACCGCACTCACTATAGCGTTTTGATATAGAGTCAAGTAAAATCACATTTTCATCGATACCTTCAAGTCTCATTGCAGAAAAATGTTCCGCACCATCATAACAGAAATCACGGTATGCCTCATCAGAGAAAAGGAAGAAATCATTTCTTTTAACAATATCACGAAGTTGAAAGAGCTCTTCTTTTGAATATAGATATCCGGTGGGATTATTCGGATTGCATACTATTATTCCCTTTGTCTTTGAAGTGATCTTTTTTTCTATTTCAGTAATTGGAGGAAGTGCAAAATCATTTTCAATATAGGATGTTACAGGTACAATTTTGACACCTGCGGATCTTGCGAATCCATTATAATTAGCATATAATGGTTCAGATGTTATTATCTCTTCACCAGGATCAACACAGGAATTGAAAGCAAAAAGAATTGCTTCCGACCCTCCAGTAGTAATAAGTATCTCTGTATGATCAACATTTATCCCTATTTTCTGGTAATAACCTGCCAGTTTTCTGCGATAGGATTCATTTCCGGCAGAGTGGCTGTATTCGATCACTTTCTGATCGAGATTTCTTAAGGCATTCAGGGCGACTTCGGGAGTCTCAATATCAGGTTGCCCTATATTGAGATGATACACTTTTCTACCCCTCTTTTTTGCCTCTTCGGAATAAGGGACAAGCTTTCTTATCGGAGAAGCCGGCATTGATTTGCCTTTTTCGGATATTGACGGCATGATACGTACTTTTTACTTCCAGATCAACAAAAATAAATAAAATGACTAACTCAATGAATGATTTTTACGTTTTTCTGTATCATGATTTTAAAACCCTTTTCAACCCCCCTTCAACACTAAAAGCTGGCGCGGATTTGTAATCAGTGCCCAAAAACATTAGCCTCGATTATAAATCGGCGCCAACAACCTGCAACCTTTTTTACCCACCCCAAACCCCTCCGGAGGAGGGGATATTATTGTTTATCAGCCCTCTTCAACTCTATTCAATCCCTTATCACCCCCCTTCAACACTGATTTCATAAATATTTCTAATTTTGCAGATCAAATGACCTGATCAGACCTATGGAAATACCCTCCAAATATGAACCGGGAAAAGCTGAGGCCCTTTGGTATGATTACTGGATGAAGCACGGTTTCTTTAAAAGCACTCCTGATGAAAGGGAACCATACACTATAGTAATTCCTCCGCCAAACGTAACAGGTGTTCTTCACATGGGTCACATGCTGAACAATACGATTCAGGATGTTCTTGTACGTCGGGCCAGAATGCTCGGGCTTAATGCATGCTGGGTTCCCGGGACAGATCATGCATCAATAGCTACAGAGGCTAAAGTTGTTGCAAAGCTGAAAAGTGAAGGCATTAATAAGAGAGATATTTCTAGAAAGGAATTCCTGGATCATGCATGGGATTGGACAAAAAAGCATGGTGGAATAATTCTTGAACAACTTAAAAGACTTGGTGCCTCATGTGACTGGGACAGAACACTCTTTACAATGGATAAAGAGCGATATGACTCTGTTATTAAGGTGTTTGTAGATCTTTATAATAAGGGCCTGATATACTGTGGTGTGCGAATGGTAAACTGGGACCCGCAGGCAAGAACTGCCGTTTCGGATGAGGAAGTTTATTTTACTGAAGAACAGTCAAAACTATATCATGTTAAGTATAAAATAGTCGGCTGGAAGGATTATATTACGGTTGCGACAACAAGACCTGAGACCATTCTTGGGGATACTGCTGTATGTGCGAATCCTAATGATATAAAATACCAGCATCTTAAAGGTAGGAAGGTTATTGTTCCAATGGCAAACAGGGAGGTGCCTTTTATCTTTGATGAATATGTTGATATGGAGTTTGGTACTGGTTGTCTGAAGATCACACCGGCACATGATGAAAACGATTACATTATCGGGAAGAAACATGGTCTCCCGTCAATAGATATTTTTAATGATGATGGTACCATAAGTTCACAGGCTGCAATGTTTATTGGGGCCGACAGGTTTGCAGCAAGAGATATGGCTGAGAAGGAATTGAAAAGGACAGGAAACCTTGAAAAGATTGAGCCTTATAAGAATAAAGTTGGACGTTCCGAGCGCACGCATGCCATAATAGAGCCCAGGCTGTCAATGCAATGGTTCCTGAAAATGGAAAAGATATCACGTCCAGCACTTGATGCAGTAATGAATGGTGAAGTACAACTTCATCCTCCAAAATTCAGGAATCTATACAAGCACTGGATGGAGAATGTACACGACTGGTGTATCAGCAGGCAATTATGGTGGGGACACAGGATTCCGGCCTGGTATTATAACAATAACGAAGTTATTGTTGCTGAGAATATTAAAGAAGCCCTGGCATTGGCCAAGAAGAAAATCGGTAATGAATCGCTTAGCGAGTCTGACCTCAGGCAGGACGAGGATGTTCTCGATACATGGTTCTCTTCATGGCTGTGGCCTATAACATCATTTGATGGTATAAACAAACCCGATAATCCTGACCTGAACTATTATTATCCTACTGATGACCTGATTACAGCACCTGAAATACTATTTTTCTGGGTCGCCAGGATGATTATAGCCGGGTATGAATATATGGGTCAGAAACCATTTAAAAACGTTTATCTTACTGGTCTTGTCCGCGACCAAAAAAGGCGAAAAATGTCAAAATCACTGGGTAATTCGCCTGAACCTCTTGAACTTATCGATAAATATGGTGCTGATGGTGTAAGAATAGGTATGCTATTATGTTCACCGGCCGGTAATGACCTTCTTTATGATGATTCACTACCGGAACAGGGACGTAATTTTGCAAACAAGATATGGAATGCCTTCAGATTGGTGAAAGGCTGGAAGATTAATGATAATATTAATCAGCCGGCTTCTTCGCAAATGGCGATAAAGTGGATGAATGAGGTACTCAATAAAACATCAGCAGAAATTGATTCACACTTTAAAAAATTCCGTATTTCTGAAGCACTTATGGCTGTCTACAGGCTTTTCTGGGATGAGTTTTCCTCATGGTACCTTGAAATAATAAAACCTGAATATAAGAAACCTGTTGACAGGAAAACATATAATGTAACTATTACCTTTTTTGACAAACTGCTCAAGCTTATTCATCCTTTCATGCCCTTTATTACAGAAGAGATATGGCAGTTGCTTGTTGAGAGAGAGGATGGGGAAAGCATTATGATAAGCCGGTTACCTGCAATAAAAAAGTACAACAAGGATCTGACAGTCAAATTTGAATTCATTAAGGAATGTGTAAGTAATTTGAGAACGGTCAGACGAGAAAAAGATATTCCGAATAAAGAAAAACTTATCCTTTTTATCAAAGCAGTTAAAAAAGATTTTAGCAGTGAATTTCTGCCTGTACTTACAAAACTTTGCAATCTCTCAGATATTAGATTTGTTTCAAAAAAACAGGTTGGGGCTGCCTCTTTTATGGTTAAAACAGTTGAATTTTATATTCCTGTTGGAGTTAAACTTGATAAAAATGCAGAGATTACACGGATTGGAGATGAACTGAATTATTACAGGGGATTTCTTGATTCAGTTATGAAAAAGCTTAATAATGAGCAGTTTATTAACAATGCTCCGGCCAATGTGCTTGAACTGGAAAAGAAGAAGAAAAGTGATGCTGAGAAAAAAATCAAATCACTCGAAGAGAGATTAAAGGAGCTTAACAAATGATCTTCGGTCCGGATGATGGAGGGTTATAATTACGGATTACTGCATTTCCTTTCTGACAAAATAGTTTTGATCAACCTGTACAATTTGCCAATTGTTGTTAAGTATCAGGTTCCAGCCTTCGCCTTCTATCCTGTTTCTTTCTTCATTTAATCCTTTTGCTGTTATTCTAAGATATCTGAGGTTATTTGATAACAGGCAGCCACCTTTGTCTACAGTCAGTTTTCCCCAGTTATCCGATATCCTGATCCTGTTATAAATAGTACCCAGCGTGTCAAGGGGTCTTATATCTTCCTGTTCAAAATCAAAATAAGGACTTTCGAGTTCTAGCAAAACAACCGGTTTTCCCACAAACTTTGAAATACGGCGATGTATCCAGTCACTTATTGCCTTATCCCTCTCAGCCTCTTCTGCAATAATTGTCTCAAACTCATAATTCAACGCTATACTTCCTGCTACATCCCGACATACTGCAGGGCACCGGATATCATATAGTTCTTTTACAATTTTTGTGAGGTCCACATTTTCAGAATCTATTGTCGAAAAATCGAAACCTTTCTGGTACATCAGTGTGGCATATAATGCTCCATGGATAGAACCATATGAGCGTGCATAGGAAGGGAAAAAGTATATCCTGTTAAGTGATTCAAATAGTCTGGCCCTGAATTCTTCAGGAGTATTTGTTAATAAAAGAGTATTTGTAAAAGTGGCAAGCCCCTCATAGTTTTCAAACCTGATTTGGTCGTTTATGTAATTCTTAAAGGTTTCATGATTGGCCCCCCTGAAAATCAGGGCATCCCTTAAAGCAATCTGTTTACTTGGCCCCTCTGTTTCTATTGCTTTACGGAGGGCATTCCATTCAAGTTTAAGCCAGAGTCTGGCATTTTTGTCATCCATGATACTGATATTGAAGTCAGTAGATTTATAGCCCATCAATTCCTGGTAAAGGTGAAAAAGACTGTGGATAGCCAGCGAGATAATCCTGAATTCATTTTCTTCACGAGGTAATGGGACAAGTGCAAACATTGTTCCTCCGAACAAAGTTGCCCTGTTATTGATAATCAGTTTCCCGGGATAAAGTCCGGTATAGATCCCGTTCCTTTCTTTCAGGATACCATCTTTGTCAGGCTGGTTGGCTGTTATCCGGCGGGTTGAACGATCAACAAATAACACCGGGCCATAAAGATTCTTTCCCCAGAGTCTGCCATCATCCTTATTACAGACTTCTTCTATTCTTTTGAAATACTGAAGAGCAATTTCAGGTGTGAAATAGGAATCATCTTTTTCAGCCTTACATCCTGTCAGGAAAATTAAAAGGAGAAAAATTATCCTTCTTGTCATGGCAACAATTTTAGAAGGATAAAAATAATTAAAATTCTTACATATTATTAAAATGTCAAAATCACCTGGTCAGACAGTTTCTTCATTGCAGCTGATAGTTTGATTTTTTTCCTCATCCTCTTTCCGGGCCTCTTTAATGCTTACATTCAGCTCAAAACCGATAAGCAAAGCTATTGCATTAAGATAGAGCCATATAAGAATAACCATAAGGGTTCCGATCCAACCATACAATTTATTATACTGCCCGAAGTGATTAACATAAGAGGAAAAACCGAGAGATGTGATAATAAAGAGAATTGTAGCCAGCATAGATCCTGGTGATATGAACCTGAAATCAGTTCTTTTAGCAGGTGCCAGGTAATAAAGAAATGAGATTGCCATAAAAAGCAATAGTACTACCAATATCCATTTAATAATCACAATAATACTGATCACAAGACTTCTCTCAAGGATTTCCAGGTCAACAAGGTAATTAATAACTGATTTACCGAAAATAACAAGGAATCCGGCAAGAGCTATCATCATAATAACGATAAATAGAAGTATAATGGAGATCTTTCTTTGATGGATCCATGACCTTGATTTAAAATTATGTGCTGATACCACAAATGCATGAATGATTGCATGAATGCCATTGGTTGAAAAAATAATAGTAGCTAAAAACATTACCAGCAAGAGGGCTCCGCTTTTATTTGTGACAGTATCTACTATGGTTGTTTCAAGAAAGTTAAAGGCATTTACAGGGAGAATATTTTCAAAAAGTTCAATAATCTCTTTCTGAAAATTGGGTATTGGAATAAAAGGAATAAGTGTAAAGATGAAAATTGTTGCAGGCAGAAGTGCCATCAGGAGGTTAAAGGCGATTGAAGAGGCCCTGGTTACAAGTACTCCTTTTCGGAATCCTTTAATGACGAATCTTATTACATCACTTATTGGGACACCATCAAAACCAGGAAGAACCAGTCTCCTTATCTTTTCCCTATTCCCATTTATCCCCTTTATGAATTTCATAGATCAGATAGCTTTTAAACTCATATCAAGACTTTTTATATGATGAGTGAGTGCTCCCACTGATATGTAATCAACACCACATTCCGCATATGCTCTTACAGTGTCGAGTGTTATACCTTCCGAGGACTCAGTTTCATAC
>CAZTXH010000082.1:0-7457 GCA_964617415.1 uncultured Rikenellaceae bacterium
GGATAATGCCGGCAAAATGATAAGGTTTCATACAGCGAATTTACGAAAAATGCATTTCCCAATGTTTTAAAAAAATCTTAAATTCGCACATTCGTTTAAGAGTATATGAAGGATCTTCTAAATATTAAGCAGAGATTTGGCATTATTGGCAATTATGAGGGGCTAAACAGGGCAATTGATATAGCTGTACAGGTTGCACCTACAGATCTTTCTGTTTTGATTACCGGTGAAAGTGGAACCGGGAAGGAGGTATTTCCGCAGGTAATACATAACTATAGTATCAGGAAACATGGTCCATATATTGCAGTAAACTGTGGTGCTATCCCTGAAGGAACAATTGATTCGGAGTTATTCGGACACGAAAAGGGCGCGTTTACAGGAGCAACTGATAGCAGAAAAGGCTATTTTGAGGTTGCTGACAAAGGAACAATATTTCTGGATGAAGTTGCTGAACTTCCATTATCAACGCAGGTCAGATTGCTACGAGTTCTGGAAATGGGGGAATTTATCAGGGTAGGCTCTTCAAAAGTACAGAAAACAAACGTACGTGTGATTGCAGCCAGTAATATTGATGTTGAAAAGGCACTCGAAAACGAACGCTTCAGGGAGGATCTCTTTTACAGGTTAAATACTGTCCCGATAAGAATACCCTCACTTAGGGACAGGGGAGATGATATTTTTCTCCTTTTCAGGAAATTTGCATTAGATTTTGCTGAAAAATACAGAATGCCACCAATCCAGCTTGATCGGGAGGCAAAAAAGGTACTGATGAATTACTCGTGGCCTGGTAATGTAAGACAACTGAAAAATATTACTGAACAAATCTCAATTATTGAAAGAGACCGTGAGATAGGGGCCTCTGTTTTGAAAACATATCTCCCTGATTACGAAGGAATAAAATTGCCGGCTGTAATTAAAAAAGATAATGATAAATCCTTCTCTTCAGAGAGAGAGATTCTGTATAAGATTCTCTTTGATATGAAGAACGATATGAATGACCTGAAAAAGTTGGTATTCAGTCTTTTACGGCGAGGAGAAATCAATGTTGACTTTGATGAAGCCAACACACAGGTCATTAAAAATCTATTCAGGGAAGCTGGTGAAAGTATTGATTCCGGAATAACTACTGAAAAAGAACCAGATATTGAACTCAGAAAAGAACATGATGACATACAGGATACTGAAGAAATAATTGAAGAATCTTTATCGCTGGCCGATAAAGAGGTTGAGATGATAAAGAAAGCCCTTGAAAAATTTAACGGGAAAAGGAAACTGGCAGCAAATGAACTGGGAATTTCAGAAAGAACCCTATATCGTAAGATCAAAGAATATGGTATTGAAATGTAATACAAAAAATACACGGGGAAATAATATAATATTGGTAATTTTATTTGCTACCGGTATGGTATTTTTAAATGGATGTAAGATAAGTTATTCATTCACAGGCGCAAGCATTTCTCCCGAAGTAGAAACTGTAAGCATACAATACTTCCATAACAGGGCCGATCTGGTACAACCCGGATTAAGTCAGTATATTACTGATGCTTTGATAGATAAATGTAAATCGCAAACAAATCTTAGTGTTGTTAATGGCATCGGGGATGTGGATTTTGAAGGGGAGATTACAGGTTATAGAACCAGGCCCTCGACAGTAGCTGCTGATTCCCGGGCAGCTACAAACAGATTTACAATATCAGTAAAAGTAAAATTCACAAACTCAGTGGATCCGGAGTATAGTTATGAACAAACCTTTTCACGTTATGCAGATTATGACAGTAATCTTGACCTGAGCGATGTTGAGGATGAACTTTCTGCTGAGATTGTTGAATTTCTTATTGAAGATATTTTTAATAGAGCATTTGTGAACTGGTAAACATCATGAACAGGAGTGATTTTCTGAAAATGATTGAGAATTCCGGTCCGTCGAATCGTCAAATGACCGGTGAGGTTAATGAGATCATAGAGATCTTCCCATATTGCCAGAGTGCTTACATGTTATTACTGAAAGGGCTGCAAAACACTTCTGATGTAAGGTTCGAAAACCAGCTCAGGACATCTGCAATGCGTATAGCCGATCGTGAAGTATTATATTATTTTCTTAAAAAAGAAAAAAGTGAAGAAGGAGTAAAAGAAATACAGGCTAAGAATCAAAAAGAACCTGTTATAGAGAAACATGATTTAATTGATGATGGTACTCATGATAGCCAGCAGGTTGTGATAGAGACAGCAAAAAACAGTGAAGATCTGATAAATGAGATAGAAAAGTTGGAGGAGGAAAGAATATGGGAAGAATCAGCAGAAGACAAACTTCATTACGGGCAGAGACCTATATTTATTCATACCGAATCGGAGAATGGAGATTCAGAATCCTCACTTTTTTTCATTAACGATGAGTCAGAAAAGGAAGAAGAGAGGGTGATATACATGGATCCGGGATTTTCGGTTCCCGGTGAGGAGGAGGAAGAGGAACTACTGGAGCTCGATACTGAAAACCGGATCGTTTCTACAGATGAAGAGAGTATCACTGAAGAGGAGTATCCAGTTAGGGATCAGAGTAACATGAAACAAAAACAATCGGAGCTGATCGATAAATTCATCCTGGCTAATCCGAGAATTGAACCTTCGAAAGAAAAATCAGATACACTCAACGAAGATATTTCTAAACCTTTCACTGAGGAGAGGGGAGAATTTGTAACAGAAACACTTGCAAGAATATATACAAGCCAGGGTTATTATTCCCGTGCTATAGATATTTATAAGGAATTAAGTTTGAAATTTCCAGAAAAAAGCAGTTACTTTGCATCGCAAATTGAAAAAGTGCAGCAGTTAATAAAAAAATGAACAAATGGGGATTTATGTTTTTGTATCGGTTTTAGTTATCATAGCCTGTGTTCTTCAAATACTTATTGTCCTTGTTCAGAATTCCAAGGGAGGTGGTCTTGCTGCCAATTTTACATCAACAGGACAAACGATGGGGATACGTAAAACAGCTGATTTCCTTGAGAAATCGACCTGGACCCTTGCCGCAGCGATACTGGTACTTTGTGTTATCGCAACAGCATCTATACCAAGAGGTGATGCTTCTGAGCGTTCAAGAATCCAGGACCAGATCGATAATGCTGTTGATCCAAATGCTATACCTACACTACCTACTGCTGTTCCCCCATCCACATCCACTCCTTCAACTGATCAGGAACAACCCGAAGAATAAGAATATATGACGGAAGAATATAGTTAGAGTGTCAGTTTGTCATATCCTGGCACTTTATTTTTTTGTAAATGTCAGGTTTCCGGGTTTGGCATAGAATATGTTAAAAAGGCAATCGACTAAAGAGGTCTAACTTTAAAACTAAATTAAAATGGCACAATTGAAAGGTAAAATTCTGGCAGGGAAGGTTCTTGTAAAACCTGATGAAGCTGAAGCTAAAACTGCCAGCGGGATCATAATTCCTGATTCTGCAAAAGAGAAACCCCGTCAGGGTACAGTAGTGCTCGTAGGAGCATCAACAAAAGATGAGGAGATGGAAGTCAAGAAGGGTGATACAGTCCTTTATGGTAAATATTCAGGACAGGAACTCAATATTGATGGTGAAGACTATCTGCTTATCTCTCAATCAGATATTCTTTTTATTACTTAATTTAAACTAAAAAATCTATTCACTATGGGAAAAGAGATTAAATATAATATTGATGCAAGAGCCCTTCTTAAAGAGGGTGTTGATCAGCTGACCAATGCGGTAAAGGTAACACTTGGCCCAAAAGGCCGTAATGTAGTTCTGGATAAGAAATTCGGAGCTCCAATGATTTCAAAAGATGGTGTAACAGTAGCCAAGGAAGTAGAACTTTCAAATCCCTATCATAATATGGGTGCCCAGATGGTTAAAGAGGTTGCTTCAAAAACTGGCGATATTGCAGGTGATGGTACAACGACAGCAACAGTACTTGCCCAGTCAATAATCGATGTGGGTCTTAAGAATGTTACTGCAGGGGCAAATCCTATGGATATAAAAAGAGGTATTGACAAGGCTGTGGAAAAAGTTGTAAAACATATTGCTTCACAGGCACAGGTTATAGGTGATGACCTTGATAAGATAGAACAGGTTGCCAGGATCTCTGCCAATGATGATAAAGAGATTGGTAAACTTATTGCCGAAGCAATGAGCAAGGTACATAAGGAGGGTGTCATTACTGTTGAGGAATCAAAAGGTACAACAACATCAGTTGAAGTTGTTGAAGGCATGCAGTTCGACCGTGGTTATATCTCTGCATATTTTGTAACTAATGCAGATAAAATGGAGACCGAACTGGAAAATCCGCATATCCTGATTTATGATAAGAAAGTATCAGCAATGAAAGATATGCTTCCTATACTAGAATCTTCGGCCCAGACAGGAAATCCTTTGATGATTATTGCTGAAGATGTAGAAGGTGAGGCTCTTGCAACACTCGTCGTAAACAGGCTTCGTGGTTCCCTGAAAGTATGTGCCGTTAAAGCTCCGGGTTTTGGTGACAGGAGAAAAGAGATGCTTGAAGATATTGCCATCCTTACAGGGGGGACCGTTATATCAGAAGAAAAGGGACTTAAACTGGAACATGCTACACTTGAAATGCTGGGTACTGCTGAAAAAGTCACAATAAATAAGGAGAACACCACAATAGTCAATGGTGACGGAGATAAAGATATGATAAAAGCACGTATCGGACAGATCAAACAACAGATAAGTACTACAACATCTGACTATGATAAGGAGAAACTTCAGGAACGTCTAGCAAAACTTTCAGGTGGTGTTGCAGTTCTCTATATCGGTGCTGCTTCAGAAGTTGAGATGAAAGAGAAGAAGGATCGTGTGGATGATTCGTTGCATGCAACACGTGCAGCCATTGAAGAGGGCATTGTGCCTGGTGGAGGAGTTGCATATATCCGCGCTATTGCAGCTCTGGAAAATCTTAAAGGAGATAATGAAGACCAGAATACAGGTGTTGAAATAGTCAAGCGTGCTATTGAAGAGCCTCTGCGTCAGATTGCAATAAATTCAGGCCAAGAGGGTGCAGTTGTTGCTCAGAAAGTAAAATCAGGTAAAGATGATTACGGATATAATGCCCAGACCAACAAATTTGAGAATCTTTATAAGTCGGGTGTTATCGATCCTGCAAAAGTAGCCCGTGTAGCTCTTGAGAATGCAGCATCAATAGCAGGTATGTTCCTGACAACTGAAGCTGTAGTTGTAGAAGAAGAAGAAGAGAATCCTCCGGTTCCACCACAGGGTATGGGAGGCGGCGGAATGCCTGGCATGATGTAGGATTACTATCAAATGGTAAATATAATTTCGTAGGGGTGTTGTACGCAGCACCCCTATATATTTTTATATATTTGCACCTGATTTGGAATTTGCTCCCCAGATGAACAATATCCGTAATTTTTGTATCATCGCTCATATCGACCATGGAAAAAGTACCCTGGCCGACAGGCTTCTTGAAAAGACAAATACTATTGCAGAACGTGAATTCCATGATCAGGTTCTGGATAGCATGGATCTGGAAAGAGAAAGAGGCATTACTATTAAGAGCCATGCAATACAGATGGAATATGACTATAAAGGTGAGCTTTACTTACTTAATCTTATTGATACACCCGGTCATGTTGATTTCTCCTATGAAGTATCACGATCGATTGCTTCATGCGAAGGGGCACTCCTTGTAATTGATGCAACACAGGGAATACAGGCACAGACAATTTCAAATCTTTATATGGCCATCGATCACAACCTCGAGATAATACCGGTGATCAATAAGATGGATATGGCAAACGCCATGCCGGAAGAGGTTAAAGATCAAATAGTTGATCTCGTTGGGTGTAGCCAGGATGATATTATTGAAGCCAGTGCGAAAACAGGAATGGGTGTTGACAGGATCATGGAGGATATTGTGAATAGGATACCTCCTCCGACTGGAGATTCTGATGCTCCCCTGGAGGCACTTATTTTTGATTCAGTATATAATTCATTCAGAGGTATAATAGCCTATTTCAAAATTGAAAACGGTACCATACATAAATTGGACAGGGTAAAATTTGTAAATACAGGTCATGAATATAATGCAGAGGAGATAGGTGTACTGAAGCTTAAACAGCATCCAAAAGATTATCTGAGTACCGGTAACGTGGGATATATTATTACCGGTGTTAAAACCTCCTCCGAGGTAAGGGTAGGAGATACTATAACACATGTTAAGAATCCGTGCGAAAAAGCAATTTCAGGTTTTGAAGATGTAAAACCGATGGTTTTTGCAGGGATATACCCTGTTGATGCCGATGAATACGAGGATCTTAGAAACTCAATTGAGAAACTTCAGCTTAACGATGCATCTTTATCATTTATCCCTGAATCCTCAGCAGCTCTTGGTTTCGGGTTCAGGTGCGGATTTCTTGGATTGCTTCATATGGAGATAATCCAGGAGCGGCTCGACAGGGAATTTAATATGGATGTTATTACTACAGTACCAAATGTTTCATTCAGAGTATTTACTACAAAAGGTGAAGTAATTGATGTACATAATCCATCCGGATTACCACCTGCTAATCATATAGATCGTATTGAAGAACCATATATTATTGCCCAGGTAATAACATTGTTAGATTATGTGGGAGCTATTATGAAACTCTGTATTGATAAAAGAGGTACCATGAAGAATCAAATTTATCTCACAAAAGACAGAGTGGAACTGACTTTTGAGATGCCGCTTTCAGAGATAGTATTTGATTTCTACGATAAGCTGAAAAGTATCTCAAAAGGATATGCTTCATTTGATTATTATTACTCGTCATACCAGGAGGCTGATCTTGTCCGGCTCGATCTGCTTCTGAACGGAGAAATGGTTGATGCTCTTTCCACACTTATATACAGGGGACATGCTTATAATTTCGGACGTAAGATGTGTGTTAAGCTCAAGGAACTGATTCCGCGTCAGCAGTTTGATATAGCTATACAGGCTGCTATAGGTTCCAAAATAATAGCCCGCGAAACAGTAAAGGCAGTAAGAAAAGATGTTACTGCAAAATGTTATGGTGGTGATATAACCAGAAAAAGAAAGTTGCTTGAAAAACAGAAAAAGGGGAAAAAGAGAATGCGTCAAATAGGAAATGTCGAAGTACCACAACAGGCATTCCTGGCTGTCTTAAAACTGGATTAATCTCTTTATGACTAACAATATAAAATTTTAGGATAAAAATAGAATTGGTAATAAAAAATTATTAATTTAGCATTTGATAAAAAAGGGCAGATTAAAAATATCAACCCTGATTATCTAACCTAACAAACTGCCCCGGTTATTAAAATATAACCGGGGTATTGTTTTTTCAGGTAATCAGTTTGTATCCCCTGCCATGGACATTCAGGATCTTTACTGATGGATCTTTTTTAAGATATTTCCTTAATCTCGTTATATAGACATCCATACTT
>CAZTXH010000082.1:7467-8040 GCA_964617415.1 uncultured Rikenellaceae bacterium
TTGAAATAATTGTCATCAATCCAGATTGATTTCAGCGCATAATTCCTTTCCAGGATTTCATTTTTGTGGAGGCATAACAATTCAAGAAGCTCAGATTCTTTTGTAGTAAGTTTCATTGATTTACCACCAGTTGTCAGGAGTTGTTCTAAAGGCTCAAAAGTATATTTCCCTATTGAATAAATTTCTTGCTTTTTCTTTTGGACATCATTACCTGTTATCCTCTTCAGTATTGCATGAATACGGTATAAAAGTTCCTCCATTGAAAACGGTTTTGTAATATAATCATCTGCTCCCGTTTTAAAACCCTCCAGGATATCTTCTTCCTGACTCTTGGCAGTTAGGAAAATAACCGGCATATTAGGATTTATCTTTCGGATCTCCTTTGCCAGTGTGAGTCCATCCATTTCCGGCATCATTATATCAAGAATACACAGATCATAATGTTTAACAGCAAATGAATTAAGAGCTTTTACACCATTCTCAAAAAGAGATGTTTCCATATGCTTTGCACCCAGGTAGCTTTTTAGAAGGGAACCCAGATTGCTGTCATCCTCAGCTAGAAGAATTTTTATC
>CAZTXH010000083.1:0-8031 GCA_964617415.1 uncultured Rikenellaceae bacterium
GAATATTATCCTCAAGGTTGCCCTCATAAATACTTATTGTTGCTGTATGAGTATCACCAGCATCAAGCTTAATTTTAAGTCTTGCAATAACAGGCTCATCTAATGTACATTGCGAACAATTGATAAATCCCGGTAAAGGTTTTTCACAGGAAAAAAATCCAACCAACACAATAAAGACTATTGTCTTTCTAAAATATGTTATTTCTCTATTCAATACCATTTAATAGTTTTCACGGGTGCTCTTTCATTATCAAAAAAGAAATTATAGGAGACACCGAATCTTCCCCATACCGGACCAATTTTATGAAAATCTGTATTCATAAATTCAATTCCAGATACCAGGATGATATTGTTTTTTATTATCCATTTCAGACTTACAGCCGGAATCACTTTCAAACTGTTGTCAGTTTTGAGTAGAGTGCCTTTATACTTACTTCCAAATAAATAGGCTGCTGATAATGACGAAGAGAAATATATGTTACTCTTAAACAGATTATCTGTAAGCCGGAAATCTTTAAAAACTCCCGCATATACAATAGAATTTTTATCAAAGTACTGATAATATAGAAAATCACTCTCCTTTACCAGAACCCTGGTATACCAAAGTTTTGTATCAAAACCTGCAATAAGTCCGAGGTTTCTGAAAGGTTCCTTAAAAGCAAAACTGAAACCTGTATATATATCCCTGAAATCCGACTTGAATGATAATGATAATGCCAGTTGGTCTACCTCTAGTTTCTTACTTTCCGGGATCCCATTTCTTTCAAGGAGGTCAATAATATTTTTCCGGCTATATCTTACGGCTATATTATAGGGATTAATGGCTTTTCTGTCAGGATCTTTCCATTTATTACCACTTTTAATGAGCATTTCAGCTGCCTCTGACTGGTCCGCTCTGATAGCCAGATCCAATGCATCCCACTTGAATTTGTTCTGTTCATAAATATCGACACCTTTTTCCTTTAACATATTCATTATGAGTGTATCACCGTTTTGTGCTGCAATAAGGAAAGGAGTAAATCCATTGTTATCTCTTGCTTCCATATTTGCACCATTCTGGATAAGAAGGTCAGCAATATCAGCAAAGCCTGACCAGATAGCAGCCATCAGTGGTGTGGTCCCATCAAAATCTTTATCATCAATCTCGGCATCATAATATAAAAGAAGATCAGCAATATAAAAATATCCGTATACTGATGCGTGGTGAAGAGGTGACGCTACATGTTTATCCTGAAAGTTTACCTCAGCTCCATTTCTGATAAGGTTTTCTGCAATCTCAAAATTCTGATTTCTGACAGATATTAAGAGCGGAGTTTCATACATGTTCGTGATTATGTTCACATCGGCATCATAATGGAGAAGGACATTTACAGCCTCGGCCTTATTGTTCGAAACTGCTAAAATAAGGGGAGTAGCTCCTTCTAATGTCATGTTCTCAATATCGGCTCCCATCAGGATCATTCTCTCTATTTCTGTAAAGAAACCCTCAGAAGCAGCAACCATTAGATTGTAGTCAAGTGCACCGGAGATCGAAAGAGGAAGATACTCTGAAGTGTCGATCTCAACAATCCTTACCTGTTGTGGCAATACTCTGACAGATATTAGTAGAAAAACTATCAGCAGCAACAAGCTCTTCAATGACTTAATTGTTGACATCGTGGTTACAAAGTTAATTTTTTGAACTTAATCCGATGTAATTGCCTGTTCTCTTTTTACTAGCTGATTGTTGAAACATAATATATCTTCTTGATAAATAATATAATTTTCTCATTTTCATAAACAGAATACTTATTATTTTTGTCCGGGAAAACTAATTTTTGTTTTGTCAGGACGTAAGAAAATACTATTAATAATACTCCTGGTTTCTATTGTGAGCTATAATCCGGGAGCAATAGAAAGAAGCAGTAACACTGCTGATAAAATCGTACCTGGAATAGCAAGACTCTCTAATGTTTATTCTTCCGGGAAGGAGTATGCTCCTGTAGAGAGGACTATTCGCTATTTTATGCACAAGTGGTCTATTACAGGCGCTTCAGTTGCTATTTCAATGGATGGTAAACTGGTTTATGCCAGGGGATTTGGTTATTCCGATACAACATCAGGAGAAGAGATACAACCGTATCACAAATTCCGGATAGCAAGTATTTCAAAGCTTATTACCGCTGTTGCTGTTATGAAACTGGCAGAAGAGGGTAAATTAAGACTAAATGACAGAGTTTTCGGTCCTGGTGCAATTCTTGATGATCCTTACTTCAGTAATCCCAGGGACAAACGAGTTTATGGTATAACTGTTGCACATTTGCTAAGTCACAGAGGGGGTTGGACACAGCGGTGGGGAGATCATATGTTTATGCCCCTTGTGGTGGCTGATTATATGGGAATGAAACCTCCGGTTGATACAAGAACAATAGTAAGGTTCGCTCTTGATAAAAGACTTCATTATACACCCGGGAAAGGCAGAGCTTATTCAAATCTGGGATACAGCATTCTCGGTCTTGTTATAGAAGAGGTTGCAGGAATGACATACGAGGAATATTGCAGATCGGCTATTCTGGAACCGCTGGGTATTTATGACATGATACTTGGCCATAACTTACAATCACTAAAGGCCCCCTTGGAGGTAACCTACAATTCACCAGCCGATGTTCCTCCAAAACCATCTATTTACGGTACCGGTGAATTGGTATCCCCGGTTTATGGAGGAAATGATATTGAAGCCCTTGGTGGAGCAGGTGCATGGCTGGGTACTGCACCAGATCTTCTTCGTTTCCTGCTTGCTGTTGACGGATTAGACACACAAGAAGATATACTTTCACCTGAGAGTATCGAAATAATGACTGATAGAAGTAACGGTCTGGCTCCAATAGGATGGAAAGCAACTATTGCTAACGGAACATGGTGGAGAACAGGTTCCTTTCCTGGTAGTGCAGCAATGATGAAAAGGCAACCTGACGGGACAGCCTGGGTTGTCCTCTTTAACTCCAGTACTTGGAATGGTCCTGAAATACATTCTTATGTAAACAGGATGATGTACAGAGTAATATCACGGCTTAAAATAACAGGAGAATATGACCTTTTTGACTATTCATTACCTGTCCCTCTCAATACCGATATTACTGCTTCAATACCATCTGAATAATGTGCTTCTCTGTTAATGTAAACCTTGTCAAGGAAGAGCTTGAAGAGAGATATGATATCTCATTCCCTGGTAAATATCGGTATGAGCCGAGCTATTATTACCATGCATTCGGACTACCTGTTATTCCGGCTGTATGTTCTGATAATCCATCAACTGTAAGTTTTTTAAAGTGGGGACTGATACCATCATGGACCAAAAATTTTGAAGATGCTGAGTCTATAAGATATAAAACATTTAATGCCAGAGCAGAAACAATTGATTCCAAACCATCATTTTCATCTTCATTCAGAGAAAAAAGATGTATAATTCCGGTAAAAGGTTTTTATGAATGGCAACATGTGGAAAAACGTAAAATACCATGGTATATTTACAGGTCTGATAATGATATAATTACATTAGCAGGGCTCTATAGCGAATGGAAACCTGAACCTGATTCGGAACCACTTAAGACTTTTACCATTATAACCACTGAAGCCAATAAACTAATGGCTGAGGTTCATAATTCAAAAAAACGTATGCCGGTTGTCCTTGACAGATCGGATGAAAAAAAATGGATAGATATTACATTCCCGCCCGAAAAAGCTTTAGAAATGCTTAAACCATGTCCTTCAGAAGTTCTTAAAGCTCATACAATAGGTCCGCTTGTAAATGACAAAAATGCAAATAGAAATACACCTGAGATTATCAGGGAATATAATTGGACAGGGAATAGCAGCCTGTTCTGAACAGGTTGAAGATAAGATTGTATTCAGCTCTTGATACCATATACTGCAGATGGAAATCGCTTCATTATCAAAGCGATATATATGGTGTTGATCCGGATATTGTAATTGAAAATGATCCGCATAAATATAGATTCAGGCAGTTGCTATTGAGCCACGAAGTGATAGGTTAAAGTACCTGCCTGAATTTTTGGAGAATGGATATCCGGATTGAATCTTGATATCAATGCTGTCTTAACTGCTGTCTCCTCGAGGCAAGGATCAGTAGTTGTACTTTCTGTTTCGATAATCAGAGCCTCTTCTACTATACCCTGCTGGTTTACCATGATGGCAAGAACAACTTTACCGGAACCTTCACATTTATATATTGGTATGGGAAGATAGGTGTGGTTGCGGTTTTCCATATTATAATATATCCGTGTCGGACCCTGATAATTTGCAGCCATCACCTCAGATTCTTCCGGTACTTCATCCTCTGATTCATTATCCCTGTTTTCAAATGCAAGATTTTCATCTCTCGCAGCCTCTTTAAGTCTCTTCCATTCATCTATATAATTATCAGCACCAAGTTTTCCGCTTTCAATAAGTTCCTCTTTAACTTTATCAATATAATCTTCAGGATCAATCTGTACTTCCGGTTTGTTTGCCAGATTGCGTGCAATATTAAGTAGCTCTTCATCTCCTTCTAAAACTTGCTCTATACCTGCTGTCGGAAGTTCAATAAGATTTTCCTTGTCCTGAAGATTTTCAGGACTTGCTTCAGCAAATTCAATTACAAATTCGTTTGACAAATCTATATTGAGAGTCCTTATCTGCAACAGCATAAAGCATATTGCTGCAATGAGATGAAAAATTACAGTGCCAAGTATACCTATAATTTTGCCCTTATAGTCTTTCATAAAATGCAAAATTAATTCATTCAGATTCATTTTTCTTTCTCTTCTTTCTTTTCTTTTTAATTGCTTTTGCTGGTCTGGTTTTTGTGTTCGATTTATTCTTAAATAAGCCGTTTTTAATGCCATCAATGAATTTTACCCAGGCAAAAGGATTTAAGAGATTATTTACCGGATATTGATATCGTGTTGCCATCGCATTGAAATTTTGTTCCATTGCATACCTGTAACCTGCTTCAGGTGTTATACTTACACCGACTTCATTTGTTACTGCAACATATATCGAGGCCAGATTCTCATTCATGTTTTCAATGGTTTGATCAACCGGACGTTCCCGGGTCATATCCTGTATGAATTCATTATACGTTTTCCAGGGAAGGATGGTTACCTCCTCAATGGGTATGGTATCAGCCTCAAGGACTATATCTACCATGCAAAGCTTTTTATCGTAATCAGAGGGAACAACAGTATGATATCTCTTAAAACCCAGAGCCCTGAACAAAATAGTATCACCAGGAGTGCTTGTAATTGAATATATTCCGGTTGCTTCGCTGATTGTTCCCCTTCGTAACTTTTTGGAGATAACTGCAACTCCGGGTACAGGATTATCAGTAACATCGGATATTATACCGCTAACCTGTACAAATCTTTCCTGACTGCTCAAATTATTGTTCAGTAGCAGAAAAAGCAGCAGTACAATAATTACTTTATATATGATTCCTTTCAAGAGTATCCGAAATACTTTAAATGCACCTTTACTATTAATATTTGCAAAGTAATCATTATTGAGCGTAACGTTAAAACATTTAACTATATTTTAATAGATCATACCTTTCGATAGATCTCTGAAACATTCTCTGTTTTTGAAACGGAGTATGCTTAGATCTTGGAAGTTTACAATATGGCTTCTTTCAATATACCGGAATTTTTCCAATATTTGTCTGGTATTTTACAATAATTGATAATTACCTGTTTTTTATGACTAAACTCCTGTTACTGGGTGATGAGGCAATTGCACAGGCAGCCATTGACGCTGGATTTAGTGGCATGTATGCTTATCCGGGAACACCATCAACAGAAATAATGGAATATGTTCAGTCATCGAAGAGTGCAGCAGGCAGGAATATACACAGGGAATGGTCATCGAACGAAAAAACAGCCATGGAAGCAGCACTCGGTATGTCGTATGCCGGTAAAAGATCGATGGTTGCGATGAAACATGTAGGTTTGAATGTAGCTGCCGATCCATTTATCAATGCTGCAATTACAGGAGTAAACGGAGGACTGATAGTTGTCTCTGCAGATGATCCGTCAATGCACTCCTCACAAAATGAACAGGATACAAGATTCTATGCAAATTTTGCTTTTGTTCCATGTTTTGAACCATCAAACCAGCAGCAAGCTTATGATATGGTCTTTGATGCTTTCGAACTGTCGGAAAAATACAGAATTCCTGTAATGCTTAGAATAACAACAAGGCTGGCTCACTCAAGAGCAGGTGTTAAACTGATCGACCGTACCACGCCTGAAAAAAAATTGAAGATACCTTCTGATCTTGTGCAGTTTGTACTACTTCCTGCACTCGCCAGGAAAAAATACAGAACCCTGTTGAAGACCTACGAATCGATACGATATGATGCCAGGATATCTAAGTATAATTCATTCCAGGATGGGAGGAAGAGAGATATTGGAATTATTACAAGCGGTATTGCCTTTAACTATCTCATGGAGAATCTAGATGGTCCGGATAATAATGTTCCTGTACTTAAAATATCTGCATATCCTTATCCGGTTGATCTTATACGGGATATTACATCCAGATGCAGTGAAATACTTGTTATTGAAGAAGGTTATCCATTAATCGAAAAAGGGCTGAGAGGAATCCTTGATGAAGGGAAAAAGATTTTTGGACGCATGGATGGAACACTACCCCGTAGTGGAGAGCTTAATCCGGATCTTGTTGCAAAAGCATTGGGAAAACATATGAAATATGGGCATAAAGTTCCCGGTCTGGTCAGATTGCGGCCTCCCTCTTTTTGCAAAGGATGTGGTCATGCTGATATGTTTAATGCACTTATTGAAGCGGTTAAGAAGTATGGATCCGGCCGGGTATTCTCCGATATAGGATGTTATACCCTGGGGGCATTGCCACCCTATAATGCAATAAATTCATGCGTGGATATGGGTGCTTCAGTAACAATGGCTATTGGCGCTGCAGATGCAGGATTATTTCCATCAGTTGCTGTTATAGGCGATTCAACATTTACACATTCAGGTATGACCGGACTACTTGATGCTGTAGTGAAAAATTCACCCGTCACAATAGTAATATCGGACAACTCAACAACAGGTATGACGGGAGGTCAGAAATCACATGCTACAGGCCGGCTTGAGAAAATATGTCTGGGTATAGAAGTTGATCCCGATCATTTAAAAACCATTATCCCATTACGTAAGAATCATGACGAAAATATACGTATCATTAAAAAAGAACTTGAATATAAAGGTGTTTCTGTAATAATATCAGCAAGGGAGTGTATTCAGACAGCATCCAGGAAGAAGAAAGGGGGCAAAATCCGAAATTATGAAGAATGATATAATATTGTCAGGAGTAGGAGGGCAGGGAATATTATCCATAGCAGCGGCAATAGGTTTGGCAGCAGTCGAGAACAATCTGTTTCTGAAACAATCTGAGGTACACGGTATGAGCCAGAGAGGCGGTGATGTACAATCGCATTTCAGACTTTCTGACAAACAGGTTTGGTCTGATCTTATCCCTCATGGAGCCGCTGATCTCATAATTTCAGTTGAACCTATGGAGTCACTGCGTCATCTGCCCTGGCTCTCAAAAACAGGATGGCTGGTTACCAATTCAAATCCGTTTATAAATATTCCTGATTATCCACAAATAGATATGATCCTTGCTGAGATAAAAAAAATAAAAAACAATATTATTATTGACGCAGATAATATTGCAAAGGAAGCCGGGTCAGTACGTTCAGGCAATATAGTGGTTCTTGGTGCGGCTTCTCCGTATATCAGTATGCCTTATGACAGCCTTGAAAATGCAATCAGGAAATTGTTTGCTAGAAAAGGAGAGAAGGTTATAGATATTAACCTTAAAGCTCTAAAGGCCGGCAGGGATTACACAGATACTGTAAAAAGAGGCTGACATCTCTGACAGCCTCTCCACGATAAAATGCAGCGATTATACAGGCTATTCTTTCTTTGGATCATCATTCTTCGACGATCTCAATAAAAGAATCTCATTAAGGAC